>NZ_JBBMFC010000020.1:0-63975 GCF_040096225.1 Hominiventricola aquisgranensis
TTTTTACTGAATAAAATAAACGCAAGAGAAAAGTGGTGCCTGGCCTAACGGTCAAACACCACTTTGTCTACAGTCTGGGGCTGAGGCAGTTACTGCCGCAGCCTTTTTTTAACAGGTTGTTTATAAAAAGTTCACTTGCGGATGGCAAAACGGTACTATATAATTGAACCAGTGAAAAGAGGAGAATAACAAGTATGAACATAGACGAAAAAGATACAGAATTAAAAGAAGGACAGAATCCGGATGACAACAGCAGCCAGGAGGCATGTTTTGTCTGCCACAGACCAGCCAGCAAAGCGGGAAAGATGATCCATCTGACCGATGAGATCTGCATCTGCCAGGACTGCATGCAGAAGACACTGGATATGATGAATAATGGCAATGTGGATTACAGTAAGATGGATTTCTCCAGAATGCCCAATATCAGTATGGTGAATCTGTCAGATCTTCAGAATATCTTTCCGGGTCGTCAGAAAGTAAAGAAAAAAGCACCGGACAAGGAAAAACAGCCGGAAAAAGTACTGGATATCCATTCAATCCCGGCACCTCATAAGATCAAAGCCAGCCTGGACGAATATGTAGTGGGACAGGAGCAGGCGAAAAAAGTGATCTCCGTGGCAGTGTACAATCACTATAAAAGAGTAGCTGCAGGACCGGATGCAGATGGTATCGAGATTGAAAAATCCAATATGCTGATGATCGGACCGACTGGAAGCGGCAAGACTTACCTGGTAAAGACTCTGGCCAGATTACTGGATGTACCGCTGGCCATTGCAGATGCTACGTCTCTTACAGAGGCCGGCTATATCGGTGACGATATTGAGAGCGTATTGTCCAAGCTTCTGGCAGCTGCAGACAATGATGTGGAGAAGGCAGAAAAAGGAATCGTATTCATTGATGAGATCGATAAGATCGCCAAGAAGCGCAATACCAATCAGCGTGATGTGAGCGGAGAATCTGTGCAGCAAGGACTGCTGAAGCTGCTGGAAGGTGCAGAGGTAGAAGTGCCGGTGGGAGCTAACAGCAAGAATGCCATGGTTCCGCTGGAGACTGTGAATACGAAGAATATTCTGTTTATCTGTGGAGGTGCATTCCCGGATCTTGAAAATATTATCAAGGAGCGTCTGAATAAACAGTCTTCTATCGGTTTCCGGGCAGATCTGAAGGATAAATATGATCATGAAAAGAATCTGATTCGGAAAGTGACTGTAGAGGATCTTCGTAATTTTGGCATGATTCCGGAATTTCTTGGAAGATTACCGATCATCTACACGTTGGATGGACTCAGTGAAGAGATGATGGTGCGTATCTTAAAAGAGCCGAAAAATGCGATCCTGAAGCAGTATCAGAAGCTGCTGGCGCTGGATGAAGTAAAGCTTGATTTTACAGATGATGCGCTGTCTGCGATCGCCAGAAAAGCGATGGAAAAAGATACAGGTGCGAGAGCACTGCGTGCGATCATTGAGGATTTTATGCTGGATATTATGTACGAGATCCCCAAAGATGATAATATCGGACAGGTGACGATCACCGGCGACTATATTGAACATAAGGGAGGACCGCTGATTACCATGCGCGGAGTGCCCGCACTGGAAATGCAGGGTTAAGAGATGAAATTATTATATGTACAACTTGCTTTGGGACTGTTTCAGCTGGATCATGCAGTGAAGCAGGAGATCGAGCAGCTGCCTGAACAGGAAGAAGAACATCTTCTTCCTGGAGGGCTGGCAGGGATTAAGCGATTACATAATTATGGAACAGCCGGAGGACATGCCAGGGGACACATGGACAAGATCATCCGCTGGAGTGGCTGTGTAACTGCAGGAATTGCTGCTATGTTTGCGTGGGTGCTGACAAAGCCGGATCGGAAGATGGAGAAGACCGGATATACGTTCCTGCTGGGAGGAGCATTGTCCAACCTTTATGATCGTTGCAGGAAAGGTTATGTAACAGATTATATCCGTTTCCATTCACCATGGAAACGGTTGAATGAGCTGGTATTTAATCTGTCAGACTTCTTTATTATGGCAGGTGCTGTGCTTGTCTGGCTTGGAAGAGAAGGCCATTCCCGAAGATAAGACTTCCGGGAGTGGCTTCTTTTATTTTTCGGCTTTTTCCAGAGCAGTGCGGATGGTACTCATGAGCATCATGGAGGTATACTGGCTGTCTTCGGAATAAGAGACATCCTCCGCAGACTGCTTTTCGCAGATCTGAGCAGAGAGATCATGAAGAGCTGGTTCCATCAGAGGATACATGGCTGCTACAGTCTCATCCAGCTGATGAAAGGTGATGGAAGAGATGTAGTCCCGGTCCACAGTGACTGCGATTTCCACCGGGCTGCCGCCAAGAGTCATGGAAGCAGTGTAGATCCCGGCTGTATATTTACCGGAGAGATCCGTAAGAGTGCGTTCTGAATGGTCTTCTGAGAACATAAAGATCAGGAGCAGAAGCAGTACGATGCCCAGTACAACAAAGATGGCGGTATAGATCAGTTCTTTCATATGGAAGACCCATATTCTGGTTTTTGAACTCATGGATGGACTCCTGTATCGGGGTTTCTTTGACTACACTTTATGTGAGCTGTCATGGATTTATGCATAATAATTCATAAAAAAGTTCTTTCTTTTTTTGCTATTTTGCATTATTATATAACGTAGATATTTAGTATCTAGGGGTTTCAGGGGAAAAAGAATCGTTGTAAAGGAGAGGACATGCTATGATTTCGAATCAGATACTTCAAAACACCATTGATGGACTGAAGGGGATTACTAGGATCGACCTGTGCGTACTGGACATGGAGGGACAGACCCTTGCGTCAACAGAAGCACAGCCGGAGAATTTTGGCGGTGAAGTCGCGGCTTTTATTTCATCACCGGCAGACAGTCAGGTGGTTCATGGATATCAGTTTTTTAAGGTATTTGATGAAAATCAGCTGGAGTACATTCTACTGGCAAAGGGATCCAGTGATGACGTTTATATGGTGGGAAAGATGGCGTCCTTCCAGCTGACCAGTCTTCTGACTGCTTATAAAGAGCGTTTTGATAAAGATAATTTTATCAAGAACCTGCTGCTTGATAATCTGCTTTTGGTAGATATTTATAACCGTGCAAAGAAACTGCATATTGCAACAGAAGTACGTCGTGTGGTATTTATTATAGAAAGCGACCGCGAGCGTGTGAATGCAGCACTGGACAGCGTGCGTAATCTCTATGGTGCGAAATCCAGAGATTTCATTACAGCCGTAGATGAGAAGAACGTGATCGTGGTAAAAGAACTGGCATTGAATGAAGGCTATGATGAGATGTTCCAGGAAGCAGAAGCCATGAAAGATGTAGTGGCACAGGATGGAGAAGATATTCATGTGGCGCTGGGAACCATTGTAGGTGAGATCAAGGAAGTATCCAGATCCTACAAGGAAGCCAAGATGGCTTTGGATGTGGGACGTATTTTCTTTGATGACAGAGATATTATTGCGTACAGCTCCCTGGGAATTGGCCGCCTGATCTATCAGCTTCCGATTCCGCTGTGCAAGATGTTTATCAGAGAGATCTTTGACGGCAGATCGCCGGATGATTTTGATGAAGAGACGCTGACAACGATCAATAAGTTCTTTGAGAACAGCCTGAATGTATCGGAGACTTCCAGACAGCTCTACATTCACAGAAATACTCTGGTATATCGTCTGGATAAGTTACAAAAGTCCACAGGACTTGACATTCGTGTGTTTGAAGATGCCATCACGTTCAAGATCGCACTGATGGTTGTAAAATATATGAAGTATATGGAGACTCTGGATTATTAAAAAGTCTCCCGCGGCAGTATGCCGCTGCTGAAGTAAGACACTTAGGAGGATTTCCATGATTGTACTGGAAAACGTGGTGAAAGAATATCCCAATGGCGTGGGCGCCATCAATGGGATCAGCCTGCATATTGAGCGGGGAGAATTTGTATTTGTAGTAGGTGACAGCGGTTCGGGTAAATCAACACTGATCAAGCTGCTTTTGAAGGAGCTGGAACCCACCAGCGGAACGATCCGTGTAAATGGTGTGAATCTTGGACGTATGAAAAAGCGCGCGATCCCCAAATACCGCAGAAAGATCGGATGTGTATTCCAGGATTTCCGTCTTCTGAAAGACAGAAATGTATATGAGAATGTGGCATTTGCCCAGAGAGTTGTTGTCACACCGATCAAAGAGATCAAGAAAAATGTTCCGGCCATGCTGTCGCTGGTGGGACTGGCAGAAAAATACAAGTCATTTCCAAGACAGCTCTCCGGTGGAGAACAGCAGAGAGTGGCACTGGCGCGTGCGCTGGTGAACAGCCCGGATATCCTGCTGGCAGATGAGCCGACCGGAAATCTTGACCCCAAGACCTCCAGAGAGATCATGAAGCTTCTGGAGGAGATCAATGCCCGCGGTACGACGGTGCTTGTGGTTACACATGATCAGGCAATCGTTAATACGATGAAAAAACGAGTGATCCGTATGCAGAAGGGAATCATTACGGAAGACGAGAAAGAAAGCGGGTACATCGGATGAGATTCAATACGATAGGATACTGCTTTAAGCAGGGATTTAAAAATATCTGGAGAAACAAGTTATTTTCACTGGCTTCCATGGCAACCATGGCAGCATGTATATTTATGTTTGGCATCTTTTTCTGTATGGTACAGAATTTTCAGCATTTTGTAAGAGAAGCAGAAGAGGGTGTTGCAGTAACGGTTCTGTTTGACGAAGGAACCACAGAGGATGAGATCCTGGAGATCGGGCAGGGACTGACCAAGCGTGACGGTGTCTCGGAGGTTGTCTATGTTTCAGCGGACGAAGCATGGAAAAGCTATCAGGAGAAATATTTTGAGGGCAATCCGGAAGTTGCCGAGGCATTTGTAGATGATAACCCGCTGGCAAACAGTTCGAACCTTGAGATCTATATGAAGGATATTTCCAAACAGGATGATCTGGTCACCTATATTGAATCACTGGATAAGGTAAGAAAAGTAAACCGTTCAGATTCAGTTGCATCCATGCTGACAGATTTCAACAGACTGGTCAGTTATGTGTCGGTTGCAATTATCGGGCTGCTGCTGGCAGTAGCGATCTTCCTGATCAATAATACAGTTGCTATCGGTATCTCCGTCAGAAGAGAAGAGATTGGTATTATGAGACTGATCGGAGCGAAGAATTCCTTTATCAAAGCACCGTTTCTTATTGAAGGTATTGTGATCGGACTGGTGGGAGCGATCTTCCCGCTGATCCTTCTGTATTTCCTGTATAATAAACTAATCACTTATGTGGGAACCCAGTTTACAGGACTGAGCAATGTGATGGATTTTCTTCCTGCAGCGCAGCTGTTCCAGACTCTGCTTCCGGTAGGTATGGCACTGGGTGTGGGAATTGGATTTTTTGGAAGTATAGTGACCATTCAGAGACATCTGAAGGTATAGAGGAGTGCAGGCCGGAGGCTGAACATGAGAAAAAGAACGATCGGTATCCTGCTTGGCATGGCAGTGCTGGCTTTTGCGTCTGGCAGGGTCAGCACAGCGATGGACAGTGTGTATGCGGCAGAAGAGTCGGACACGTCTGATGATGAAGAGGATGAAGATGAGGAAGAAGAGGACGACAGTTATACAAAAGAACTGGAACAGAAGCGAAATAATGCGCTTGACCAGATCAAGTCATTGAAGTCCGATATTTCCACTGTAGAGAGCAAAATCAAGGAACTGAAGAACAGTAAGAGCAATCTTCAGTCATATATCAATCAGCTTGACGGGCAGATGAATACTCTTTCTTCCCAGATCAAAAAGCTGGAAGATGATATAGCAGCTACGGAAGATGATATAGCAGCTCGTACAGAAGAGCTGGAAAAAGCAGAAGCGGATGCGCAGGATCAGTATGAGATGATGAAAACGCGGATCTGCTATTTGTATGAAAATGGGAATCCGTCGATGCTGGCTGCATTTCTGGAAGCGGACAGTATGGCAGATATGATAAATCGGGTAGAATATGCAAGACAGGTGTCTGAATATGATCAGCGGATGATGCAGAAGCTGAGTGATACCATGCAGGACATAAAAGAACAGAAGGAAGCTCTGGAGGAAGAAAAGCAGGAGCAGGAAGATCTGCTGAGTGAAGTACAGGCACAGAAGCAGGCGGTCAACAAAGCCATGGATGCCAAGACAGCCGAGATCAACAGCTATCAGGAGCAGATCAATTCCGCTTCCGGCGAACAGAGCGAATATGAAAAGCAGCTGAACGAACAGGAAAAGCTGTTGGCACAGGTGGAGAATCAGATTGCAGCGGCGGCAGCTGCCAAAGCGGCGGCCAGTGATGGAGACGGAGGAAGCTCCGGTTTCATGTGGCCATGTCCGGCCAGTCATCGGATCACCAGTACATTTGGTAAGCGTACGGCTCCGGTTGCAGGAGCATCCACCTATCATAAAGGAATCGATATTGGAGCATCATCGGGCTCTGCCATTGTAGCAGCGGCTTCCGGCAGAGTGACGACCTCAGCATATAGTTCTTCAGCAGGAAATTATGTGGTTATTTCCCATGGAAATGGGATATCAACGGTGTATATGCATGCTTCTGCACGCTATGTATCAGAAGGTGATGTGGTTTCCAAAGGGCAGACCATCGCTGCTGTGGGATCCACAGGATTTTCAACCGGACCGCATCTGCATTTCGGCGTGATCGTCAATGGAAGTTATGTGAACCCGTTGGGCTATGTAAACTGATTGGAACATAGAATGTGAGGAGTAAAAAAGGAGAGACAACAGATGGAAGAAAGACCGAAGCGGCATTCTTTTGGAAAAGGGCTTCTTTGTGGCATTCTGTTGTGTGTGGTTGCGATGGGCGTGGGCGGATGTGCTGCGCCCTATTTCTATAAAATGTTCACACACACCAGCTTGAACAAAAGTCTGGAAAATGAAGCAGAGATCACAGAGAAGATGGAGGAACTGAACGACTATATCAATCAGTACTACCTCTTTGATTACACAGATGAGAATGTAGAAAGCGGCATCTATAAAGGGATGATGGCAGGACTTGGAGATATATATACCTGCTATTATACACCAGATGAGTATGCAAGCTTCATGGAGAGCTCCAATGGTAATTACAGCGGTATTGGTGCTATGCTGAGCCAGGATTATTCCACCGGTATCATCACGGTTGTACAGGTGTTTGAAGGATCCCCGGCAGAAGAAGTGGGACTTCAGCCTGACGACATTCTTTACAAGGTAAAGGGGGAAGAAGTAACCGGACAGGATCTGTCTCTGGTCGTGACAGATCTGAAAGGGGAAGAAGGCACAGCTGTGGATATCAGTGTGATGAGAGGCACTGAGGAGATCGATCTTACGGTAACCAGAAGAAAGATCGAAGTTCCGACAGTAGAGAGCAGAATGCTCACAGATACCATCGGATATATTGGAATCACAGAATTTGATGATGTGACAGATGACCAGTTCTTAAGCGCGTTAGATGAGTTGAAAGAAGAAGGAATGCAGGATCTTGTGATCGATCTTCGCAACAACGGCGGCGGACTGGTGGATGTGACCTGTAATATTCTGGATGAATTGCTTCCGGAAGGTCTGATCGTCTATACAGAAGATAAATATGGAAATCGTCAGGAAGAATATTCCGATGCGGAGCATTATTTTGACGGAAAGATGGCTGTGCTGGTCAATGGAAACAGTGCCAGTGCATCCGAGATCTTCGCAGGTGCCATCAAAGATTATGGAGTGGGAACCCTGATCGGAACCCAGACATTTGGAAAAGGAATCGTGCAGAGCCTGTTCCCCTTAAGCGACGGATCTGCCATTAAGATCACTGTGTCCAGATATTATACTCCGGCAGGAAATAATATTCATGAAGTGGGAATTGCACCAGATATTGTTTTAGATAAAGATACAGAAAGTGCAGATGATAACCAGCTGCAGAAGGCAATCGAAGTATTGAGCGAATAAAAGGAGGCCAACGAATGAATTACAGTAAGAAAAGCACCTCCAGAAAACAGAAGGCTCTCAAAGGAAAAGGTACCAAGATGGGTAAGAAACTGGGAGTCGTCTTTATGAAGACACTGTTGGTGCTGATCATTGCGCTGGGCGTCGCCGGTCTGTGCGGCGGAATCGGTATTATTAAAGGTGTTATGGAAAATGCACCTGACATTACCAGTGCCAGTGTACTGCCAAGAGGTTATAAATCCGTTGTCTATGATGCGGACGGTAACAAGACGGCAGAGCTTGTGGCAGAAGGAACCAACCGTACGTATGTAAAACTGGATAATATTCCAAAGCATGTGCAGGAAGCATTTATCGCCATCGAGGATGAGCGATTCTATGATCACAATGGAATTGATATTCAGGGTATGGTCCGTGCGGGAGTCAAATTTGTAGTCAGCGGATTCAGAACTACACAGGGTGCAAGTACGATCACCCAGCAGCTGCTGAAGAATAATGTCTTTGACTTCATGTCGGAGGATGGCATGCTGGATAAGATAGAGAGAAAGCTGCAGGAGCAGTATCTGGCGATCCAGCTGGAAAAGGTCATGTCTAAGCAGGAGATTTTGGAGAGCTATCTGAATACCATTAACCTGGGGCAGAACTGCCTGGGTGTTCAGGCGGCAGCCAACCGATATTTTGGAAAGAGCGTCAGTGAACTGGATATTTCTGAAGCAGCGGTTATTGCGGCGATCACTAAGAGCCCCAGCGGATATAACCCAATCAAGCATCCGAATAAGAACAAAGAGCGTCGTGCACTGGTTCTGAAAAATATGATGGATCAGGGGTACATCTCAGAGAGTGAGTATGAAGACGCACTGGCAGATGATGTATATGCACGGATCCAGGAAAATAATGAAACAACAGAGACAACCAACACAGTATATTCTTATTTTGTAGATGAGCTGATTGATCAGGTAAAGGCTGATCTGGTGGAAAAAGCCGGATATACGGATTCCCAGGCGTCCAATGCGCTGTACAGCAGCGGACTGAAGATCTACAGTACACAAAGTCCCAGTATACAAAAAGCGCTGGATGAAGAATTTGCAAATGAAGAGAATTTCCCGAGCAATGTAAAGGTAGGTATTGAGTGGGCCATGACTGTGGTGAATCCTAACGGAGATACCACCAATTACAGTCAGGAAATGATGATCTCCTACTATAAACAGAACGACAGCAGTTATGAACCTCTGTACAGCTCCAAGGATGATGCACAGGCAGCTATTGATGGTTATGTGGCAACTCTTGGAATTACAGATGATGATACGGTCTATGAAGATTGTTCCTTTATCATGCAGCCACAGGCTTCCATGGTGATCATGGATCAGACAACTGGCGAAGTGGTTGCCATGATCGGAGGCCGTGGAGAGAAGACTGCGAACAAAACTTTGAATCGTGCATCTGATTCCCTCAGAAACCCTGGTTCTACTTTTAAGATCGTGGCAGCTTATGCGCCTGCTTTTGAGGAATTGGGTTATGGACCGGGAACTGTATTATATGATGGACCGTATGCATATTCCGGTGCGGACAGCCGACTGGTAAAGAACTGGGATAAAAATACTCCATACCGTGGATGGACAACGATTCGCGAGGCAATCACCCGTTCCATGAATATTATGGCAGTTAAGACCATTACGGATGTGACTACTCCGGTAGCGGTTGATTATCTGCTTCGGTTTGGATTTACCAGCCTGTCACTGGAGGGCTCTAATACAGACTATGGTCAGGCAACTGCTCTGGGTGGAATCACCAACGGTGTATCTAATCTGGAACTGACAGCCGCTTATGCAGGTATTGCCAACAAGGGTGACTATATCAAACCGAGAATGTACACCAAGGTTGTGGACAATGAGGGAAATGTAGTCCTGGACAATGAGCCGGAGGAGACGCAGGTCATCTCCGAGCAGAACGCATGGCTTCTCATTGACTGTATGAAAGATGTTGTCAATGGTGCAGGTGGAACTTCAGGTTCGGCGAAGATCACCAATATGACTACTGCTGGTAAATCCGGTACTACATCTGAAAACCGTGACGTATGGTTTGTTGGTATGTCTCCGTATTACACGGCAGGTATCTGGGTTGGTTATGATAACAACGGGTATAAGCATGAGCTGAGCAGTAAGGCCGGTGAGACCAGCTTCCACAAGAAGCTGTGGGCGAAAGTTATGAGCCGGATCCATGAAGGTCTGGAAAATAAAGATTTTGAGAAACCTTCAGGAATTGTGCAGGCAACCATTTGTACCAAATCAGGCAAATTGGCAGTGGCTGGCTTGTGTGACAGTGACGGTCGGGAAGGTATCGTGCGAAATGAATATTTTGCAGAAGGAACCGTGCCGACAGAGACCTGTGATCATCATGTGATCGTAAATATTTGTGCAGATACAGGACTTCTGGCAACCAGCATGTGCCCGAATCAGGTACCGCAGGTGAAACTGCTTCTTCCGGCAATGCAGGAGGGAGTGGCAGAGGCAGTAACGCAGGATACGGCATATGGTATCAGTGCCAATCTGCAGGCAGCAACCTGTACGGTTCATAGTGGCGGTGTCTATGTGCCGAGTGAATATGAATTGTCCGGCAGCGGAGCCGCTGGAACGGCAGCACCAGCGCAGGATCAAGGTGGAGCTGCGGCACAGGAAAGTAATGAACCGGCGCCAATTCCATAAAAAAATATAAAATATAGCAGCCCTGAGTGGTAGCATAAAGTTCGTATGAAAATATAGCAGCCCTGAGTGGTAGCATAAAAGCTCGTATGACGTGTATCGGACAGAAAAGTCCTGCTGTACTGCCTGCTTACGTACACTAAGGTGTACGCATCAGTCAGTACAACAGAACCTTCCTGTTCGCTCCAAGTCATACAGCGCAGTTTATTGCTACCGCTCAGGGCTGTTGTAGGTTTTCGAGAGTTTTATGCTGCTGTTCAGGGTTGCTGTATGTTTGGGGAGAAGTTTGGAGTGCCGCTCGGACGGAGAAATTACTTCTCATATCCCTTCACATACGCGCATTCTCCTGTCTCCAGGCAATAAGCTGCCAGATTTCCTCCGAAGACGCAGCCGCAGTCCACGGCGATATGTCCGGCACCTTCGTAGATCAGTGGTTCCATATCTTTCCGGATCAGCTGGGTGGGGGTGTGTCCGGTCACCAGATAGATGGAAGGATCGGAATAATATCGTCTTTCATAATCGGTCCGTTCGTAGATAAAGTCCTGAAGTTTATATTGTTCCAGAGGTTTCGACTCTTCAAAATCACGGATGCCGCCATGAACCAGAATGTAAGTTTTGTCTGCGGCTGTCACTTTCTGATAAGAAGGCATCTTCCGAAAATAATCCAGAAATTCACTTCGTTCATGAAGGCTCATATTTAAGAATCCCTGTACCGTTGACTTTCCGCCGTCTTTGATCCAGTATTTGCAGGTCAGCAGATCCTCGGAATTGATGATGGTTCCATGTGGGTTCGGTGTCTCGCCGATATCGAACCTCTCCAGGATCTGCAGTGCCCGGTAGTCATGGTTGCCCATGATTGTCACCACATTTTTTCGCCGCATCACGTCCTTGACCACTTCCATGGGCTCAGGTCCACGGTCTACCAGATCTCCCAGCAGATATAAAGTATCTCTCTCTGAAAAATGAATTTTATCTAATAATTTCATGTACTGCTCATAGCAGCCATGAATATCTGAAATCACGTAGTTCACAGTCAGTCCTCCGTCTGTAAGTGGCTTTTATTATAACAGACTGCACCGCAGAAGTGTAGAAATCTTGTTCTGCCATGGTTGAACTTCCTGCCAAAATATGAAATAATGAGCGCAAGAGAGTCAAAGAGCGCTTGCTCACTCTTGACGAACGGCGAAATTATTGAGTGATGAAATCACAAAATAATAGAGAAATAATAAAGGGGCCGATTATGGAGAACGAACATTTACCTGATAAACAGACAAAGAAAAGGGCACATCATAAAAAATCCCAACACAAAAAGACCACAACAAAGAAGCATTCCCGCAAGAACATGAACAGTTTTGTATTTCATCTGACACAGATCTGTGTATTGTGTATTGTACTTGGTGCGATCGGACTGTTTTTTGTGGCAGGATATCCGCAGAAAGTATTTTCTCTGTATCTGGAAGCACAGACCGTTGCCCGGGAGTCATCTGCCAGTGATTTTCAGACCGGGCAGGTGGGGGAAGTCTATGATTCCGACGGCAACCGGATCGCATTGCTGCAGAACGATAAAAATATTATTTATCTGACTTCTGACCAGATTCCAGAACTGGTAAAACAGGCATTTGTCAGTATTGAGGATAAGAGGTTTTACAAGCACCATGGTTCTGATTCATTCGCTATTGTGCGTGCGGTGACTTCACTGCTTGGAAAGGGGCGAATCACCCAGGGAGGCAGTACGATCACCCAGCAGCTGGTGAGAAATATTTATCTGACTCATACCATCCGCTGGGAACGTAAAGTGGAAGAGATCTTTATTGCTCATGCTATGGAACGGGAATATTCCAAAGACGAGTTGCTGGAATTTTATATCAATAATATTTATTTTTCCAATGGATGTTATGGTATCGAGGCTGCCAGTCAGAAATATTTCAGCCGCAGTGTGTCTGACCTGGATCTGTCGGAAACGGCATTTTTATGCGCAATTCCCAACAATCCAAGTATCTATGATCCGCTGACTCATGCGGACAAGACGATAGAGCGCCGGAATCTGATCCTTCAGAATATGCTGGATGACGGGATCATCAATGAGCAGCAATATACGGATGCGGTAAATGAGAAGATTACGCTGAGTCCGTACAGCCCGTCCTACACCCGTACATGGGCACATACGTATATCTATGAATGTGCAACGAGAGCATTGATGGAAGTGACGGGGAAGGATTATGATACCTGTCATGATATGCTGTACAACAATGGTTACAAGGTCTATACCTCCATTGATATGGAAGCACAGGAACTGCTGCAGACGACGGTAGATACGGAACTGGAAGATTATAATACGAGAAATAACAACGGTTCCTATGCGCTGCAGGCATCAGCTGTCACCATCGACAACACGACTGGTCTGGTCACTGCTATTGTAGGCGGACGCAGCCAGGATGATGTGTCTGCGGACTACAATCGGGCTTACTTAAGTTTTCGTCAGCCGGGAAGCTCCATCAAGCCATTGATCGTCTACACGCCGGCATTGGAGCGTGGCTACACAGCTTCTTCCACGGTGGTCGATTCCAAGGAGCCGGATGGACCTTCCAATGCAGGAAGTTATTCCGGAGCCATATCGCTTCGGACTGCAGTGGAACAGTCCAAGAACACGGTTGCATATAAAATGTTCCGGGAACTGACACCGGAGGTGGGGCTTCAGTATCTGTTGAATATGAATTTTTCATCGATCCAGGACAGCGATTATGTGTTATCCGCTGCACTGGGTGGATTGAGTAAAGGTGCAAGTTGTCTGGAGATGACATCTGCTTATGCTACATTGGAAAATGAAGGGGTGTTCCGTCAGCCAACCTGCGTCACCCTGATCACTGACAGTAAGGGCAATGTGGTCGTCAGGCCGGAAACAGAAGAGAAGCAGGTCTATCAGTCTTCGGCTGCTCATGAGATGACCAACATTCTGGAAGGAGTTCTGACTCGCGGAACCGCCCATGGAAAAGCACTGACCAATATGCCCTGTGCCGGAAAGACCGGAACCACCAACGACAACATTGACGGATGGTTTGTGGGATATACGGCTTACTACACCACTGGTGTGTGGGTTGGATTCGACTCCCCACGTAGTACCCACTCTCTGTCGGGAGCCACCTATCCGTTGGATATCTGGTACAATTATATGACGGAACTTCATAAAGACAGGTCTTCACGGAATCTGAATGATTAAGAAAAAGTACAGAACAAACATTCGAGTTTGTTCTGTACTTTTTTTCTTTTGAATGATATACTTGGTGAGTAACAATACTAGGAACAGAAGCAAAGATCAATCAGGAGAAGACAATGGATCACTTCAAATTAGTATCTGAATATCAACCTACCGGAGACCAGCCACAGGCCATCGACCAGTTGGTGAAGGGATTTGAGGAGGGCAATCAGTTCGAGACACTGCTTGGCGTGACAGGATCAGGAAAGACATTTACCATGGCAAATGTGATCCAGAAGCTGAACAAGCCGACGCTGCTGATCGCCCATAATAAAACACTGGCCGCACAGTTATATGGAGAGATGAAGGAGTTCTTTCCGGAAAATGCGGTGGAATATTTTGTTTCGTATTACGATTATTATCAGCCGGAGGCATATGTGCCTTCCAGCGATACTTATATAGCAAAGGATTCGTCTATCAATGATGAAATCGATAAACTGCGTCTGTCGGCAACGGCGGCACTAATCGAACGGCGGGATGTGATCATCGTCTCCAGTGTATCCTGCATCTATGGACTGGGTGAGCCGGAGAATTTTGAGAAGATGATGGTATCTCTGCGGCCTGGCATGGAACGGGATCGGGATGAGATCCTGCGGGCACTGATCGACATTCAGTATGACCGGAATGAGATGGATTTCAAGCGTGGTACCTTCCGTGTCCGCGGGGATGTGGTGGAGATCTTTCCGGCAGCATCCACGGATACTGCAGTCCGCGTGGAATTCTTCGGAGACGAGATCGAGCGGATCACAGAGATCGATGTACTGACCGGCGAGATCAAAGGAGAGCTTGAGCATGTGGCGATCTTCCCGGCATCTCACTATGTAGTACCCGGAGATCAGATCAAGCGGGCAGTGGTGGAGATTGAAAAAGAACTGGATGAACGGGTGCGTTATTTTAAGAGTGAGGACAAGCTGCTGGAAGCCCAGCGGATCGCAGAGCGTACCAACTTTGATATCGAGATGTTAAAGGAGACGGGATTCTGCTCGGGAATTGAGAACTATTCCAGACATCTGGCAGGTCTGAAGCCGGGACAACCGCCGCACACACTGATGGATTATTTTCCCGATGATTCTCTGATCATCATTGATGAGTCCCACAAGACCATTCCACAGATCCGCGGAATGTATTTTGGAGATCAGAGCCGGAAAAACACGCTGGTGGACTATGGCTTCCGTCTGCCGTCTGCCAAGGATAACCGTCCATTGAATTTTGAAGAATTTGAGAGTAAGATCAATCAGATGTTGTTCGTGTCGGCAACACCGGGAGACTATGAGGCGGAGCATGAGCTGTTGAGAGCGGAACAGATCATCAGGCCTACCGGTCTTCTTGATCCGGAGGTGTCTGTGCGTCCGGTGGAAGGACAGATTGACGATCTGATCGGGGAGATCCGCAAGGAAGTAGAAGGAAAACACAAGGTGCTGATCACCACTTTGACCAAGCGGATGGCAGAAGATCTGACCGACTATATGAAGGAACTGGGAATTCGGGTGAGGTATCTTCACTCAGATGTGGATACGTTGGAGCGGATGGAGATCATCCGGGATATGCGTCTGGATGTGTTTGACGTGCTGGTGGGTATCAACTTGCTTCGTGAAGGTCTGGATATTCCGGAGATCACGCTGGTAGCGATCCTGGATGCAGACAAGGAGGGATTTCTGCGTTCGGAGACATCCCTGATCCAGACCATTGGACGTGCGGCACGTAACAGCGAAGGTCATGTCATCATGTATGCGGACAACATGACGGATTCCATGAGGCTGGCTATCGAGGAGACCAACCGTAGACGGGAGATCCAGAAGGCATACAATGAGGAACATGGTATCACACCGCAGACCATTCACAAGGCAGTGCGGGATCTGATCCGTATATCTAAGGAAGTGGTCCAGGACGACCTGAAGTTTGAGAAGGATCCGGAATCCATGAGCCCGAAGGAACTGAAGAAACTGATCGAGCAGATCCAGAAGAAGATGAAGAAAGCAGCGGCGGATCTGGATTTTGAGACTGCAGCAGCCCTGCGTGATCAGATGATCGAACTGAAGAAGCTGCAGAATGAGGAGTAAGAATGTCTGAAGAGAGAAGAAAATTTATAAAGATTCGAGGTGCCAATGAGCACAATCTGAAAAATATCAGTCTGGAGATCCCCAGAAATGAGCTGGTGGTTCTGACGGGTCTGTCCGGTTCGGGAAAATCTTCCCTGGCCTTTGATACGATCTATGCGGAAGGGCAGAGACGTTATATGGAGTCCTTATCCTCCTATGCCCGTCAGTTCTTAGGACAGATGGAGAAGCCGGACGTTGAGAGTATTGAAGGACTGTCTCCGGCCATTTCCATTGATCAGAAATCCACCAACCGTAATCCAAGATCTACGGTGGGAACAGTGACGGAGATCTATGATTATTTCCGTCTACTCTATGCAAGGATTGGCACACCACACTGTCCCAAATGCGGCAGAGAGATCCACAAGCAGAGTGTGGATCAGATGGTGGATCAGGTCATGGCGCTGCCAGAGCGAACGAAGATCCAGCTTCTGGCCCCGGTGGTCAAAGGCCGGAAGGGTGAGCATGTGAAAGTGCTGGAAAAAGCCAGAAAGAGCGGATTTGTCCGTGTGAAGATCGATGGACATCTGTATGATCTGTCCGAGGAGATCAAGCTGGAGAAAAATAACAAGCATCTCATTGAGATCGTGGTAGATCGTCTGGTAGTAAAGCCGGGGATCGAGAAACGTCTGGCAGATTCTATTGAAACAGTGCTTGGGCTGTCGGATGGACTATTGGTGGTGGAAGTGATCGATGGGGAGATTCTGACCTTCAGTTCCAGCTATGCCTGCCCGGATTGTGGTATCAGCATTGAGGAAGTGGAGCCAAGAAGTTTTTCCTTCAACAATCCATTCGGTGCCTGCCCGGAGTGTTCCGGACTTGGTTACAAGATGGAATTTGACGAGAATCTGATGATCCCGGATAAAGCTTTGAGTATTGCAGAGGGAGCCATCCAGGTAATGGGATGGCAGTCCTGTACGGATCCGTCCAGCTTTACCTATGCGATCCTGAAAGCACTGTCAGAGGCCTATGACTTTGACCTGAATACTCCTTATGAGGAACTGCCGGAGGAGATCCGTCATATGCTGATCCATGGAACTGATGGCAGAGAGGTGATGGTCCATTATAAAGGGCAGAGAGGTGAAGGCATCTATCCGGTAGCATTTGAAGGATTGATCAAGAATTGTGAGAGACGGTATCGCGAGACGGGTTCCGACGTCATGAAGCAGGAGTATGAGAGCTTTATGAGGATCACGCCCTGCCGTGCATGTAAAGGACAGCGACTGAAACCGACTTCACTGGCGGTGACTGTCTGTGATAAAAATATTTTTGAGGTGACAGATCAGTCGGTGCGTGATCTGCAGCAGTTTCTGGAACAGATGACACTCACTCATCAACAGGAGTTGATCGGCGGACAGATCCTGAAAGAAATTCGTGCAAGAATCCGATTCCTGATGGATGTGGGTCTTGATTATCTGTCCCTGACCCGTGCCACCGGAACCCTGTCCGGTGGTGAAGCCCAGCGTATCCGTCTGGCAACTCAGATCGGTTCTGGGCTGGTAGGCGTTGCTTATATTCTGGATGAGCCAAGTATCGGACTTCATCAGAGAGATAATGATAAGCTGCTGCGAACCTTGTGCCGTCTGCGGGATCTGGGCAATACAGTGATCGTGGTAGAACATGACGAGGATACCATGCTGGCAGCAGATTATATTGTGGATATCGGACCGGGAGCAGGAGAACATGGTGGACAGGTGGTTGCCACCGGCACAGCCAGAGAGCTGATGGAGAATCCGGCATCTGTGACCGGAGCGTACCTTAGCGGCCGTCTGCAGATCCCAGTGCCTGAGACCAGACGGACACCGACGGGGTGGATGACCGTCCGTGGCGCAAGAGAAAATAATCTGCGGAATATTGATGTGCGGTTTCCGCTGGGAGTGCTGACTTGTGTGACAGGTGTGTCAGGATCTGGCAAGAGTTCACTGGTCAATGAGATTCTTTATAAGACGCTGGCGAAGACCTTGAACCGGGCAAGAACCATTCCGGGCAAACACCGCACTGTTGAAGGTATGGAGCAGCTTGACAAGGTAATCTGCATCGATCAGTCCCCCATCGGAAGAACGCCCCGGTCCAATCCGGCTACCTACACCGGTGTATTTGATATGATCCGGGACCTGTTCGCATCTACATCGGATGCAAAAGCCAAGGGTTACAAAAAAGGACGGTTCAGCTTTAACGTAAAGGGCGGCCGCTGCGAAGCCTGCTCCGGTGATGGAATTATCAAGATCGAGATGCATTTTCTGCCGGATGTCTATGTGCCATGTGAAGTCTGCCAGGGAAAACGGTATAATCGGGAGACTTTGGAAGTAAAATATAAAGGAAAGAGCATCTACGATGTGCTGGAGATGACAGTGGAGGAAGCACTGGACTTTTTTGAAAATGTGCCGTTTGTCCGAAGAAAGATCCAGACGCTCTATGATGTGGGACTTTCCTATATTAAGCTGGGGCAACCGTCCACTACATTGTCAGGTGGAGAGGCACAGCGGATCAAGCTGGCTACTGAGCTGAGTCGAAGAAGTACAGGTAAGACGGTATATATTCTGGATGAGCCTACCACAGGTCTTCATTTTGCAGATGTGCATAAGCTGACCGAGATCCTCCAGAGACTGGCAGAGGGCGGCAATACGGTGATCGTTATTGAACACAATCTGGATGTGATCAAGACTGCTGATTATATCATTGATATGGGACCGGAAGGCGGAGACGGCGGCGGAACGGTGGTTGCACAGGGAACACCGGAAGAGATTGCAGAAGTGAAAGAGTCCTATACAGGATATTATGTGAAACATTATTTGGAAAAAGCGACTTCTCAAAAACGATAAATTGATGTATGCTAATAGGTATGAAAAAAGAGACTTCAGGGGGAACAAGATGTTAACAAAGCTGGAAGAACTGATCGGCAAAGGGCATGTTTTGTATGATGAGCCTATGAAAAAGCATACCACATTTCGTGTGGGAGGACCGGCCCGTGCACTGGTGGAGCCAGGATCTGCAGAAGATGTAAAATCAGTGGTGGAGTTCTGCAAAAGTGAGCAGATCCCCTATTATATAGTAGGAAATGGAAGCAATCTGCTGGTAAGTGACAAGGGATATGATGGAGTCATTATTCATCTGTTCAAAAACATGTCCGCCATGCGGATTGAAGGAAATAAGGTCTATGTACAGGCAGGTGCGCTGTTGTCCAAAGTGGCTGTACAGGCAGGAAGAAAAGGGTTGACCGGAATGGAATTTGCTTCCGGGATTCCGGGAACCATCGGGGGCGCGCTGGTCATGAATGCAGGCGCTTACGGCGGCGAGATGAAGGATGTGGTCCGTCTGGTACAGGTGATGTGTGAGGACGGAAGCTTCCGGGAATACACAGGAGCTGAGATGGAATTTGGCTATCGCACCAGCCGTGTCTTACATGAGAAGAGTGTGGCGCTGGAAGCAGTGTTGGAGCTGACCCCGGGAGATCCGACAGCGATTCAGAATCGGATGGAAGAACTGAAAGAAGCAAGAATTACCAAGCAGCCGTTGAATTATGCAAGTGCAGGAAGTACCTTTAAGCGGCCGGAAGGATATTTTGCAGGAAAACTGATTCAGGATGCGGGACTCTCCGGATTTTCTGTGGGAGATGCCCAGGTATCAGAGAAGCACTGTGGATTTGTAATTAACCGTGGAGAAGCAACGGCTGCTGATGTGGCAGACCTGATCCGGAAAGTACAGGAACAGGTGTATGAGAAATTCCAGGTAAAACTGGAACCAGAAGTAAGAATGTTAGGTTTTTAAGATAAGAGAGGAAATGGAGACGAATGAGACTGGTGATCGTGACCGGTATGTCCGGTGCAGGAAGAACAACCGCATTGAAGATGCTGGAGGATGCAGGATATTTCTGCGTGGATAACCTTCCGGTTCCATTTATAGACAAATTTGCCGAGCTGACTGCTTCAGGAAATAGCGAGATCACAAAGGTTGCCATCGGTATTGACATCCGAAGCGGTAAATCCTTAAGCCAGCTGGAACAGATTTTGGAGCGCCTGACAGCAGAACATATTGATTATGAGATCCTGTTTCTGGATGCCTCTGATGATGTGCTTGTCAAGAGGTATAAGGAGACAAGACGTATGCATCCGCTGGCGGAATCCGGCCGTGTGGAGCAGGGGATCACGTTGGAGCGTGAACGGCTTGGATTCCTGAAAAAACATGCAGATTACATCATTGATACCAGTCAGCTCCTTACCAGGGAACTGAAGCAGGAACTGGATAAAATCTTTGTACAGAACCGGGAATTTAAGAATCTGATGATTACGGTGTTGTCCTTTGGATTCAAGTACGGAATTCCGGCAGATGCGGATCTGGTCTTTGATGTCCGTTTCCTTCCAAATCCATATTATTATGAAAATCTTCGGAAACTGACCGGTAATGATAAAGAAATCCAGGATTTTGTCATGGGTTATGACATGGCGCATATTTTTCTGGACAAGCTGGAGGATATGATCCGTTTTCTGGTGCCGAACTATGTGCTGGAAGGTAAGAATCAGCTGGTAATCGCCATTGGCTGCACCGGTGGAAAGCATCGTTCAGTGACGCTGGCGAATAAATTATATGAGCGTCTGTCAGATCAGACAGATTACGGCATCAAGCTGGAGCATCGGGATATTGGGAAGGATGCCGCCAGAGGAAAATAGGTTCAGGAGGCACATATGTCCTTTTCTTCGGAAGTGAAAGAAGAACTTTCAGAGCAGATTGCAAGCGGGCGGCACTGCCGTCTGGCAGAGACTGCAGCGATCTTAAGTCTGTGCGGAAAGATCGTCATTACAGAAAATGACAGATACTGTGTAAAAATACAGACAGAAAACCTTGCAGTTGCAAGAAAGTACTTTACATTATTGAGAAAAACATTTAATATTAGAGCTGAGGTTTCTGTCAGGAAAAGCAGAGAAGTCCGGTTTTACTCCGTGATCGTATCCAAGGATCCGGAAGCAAGGCGGCTTTTGGGTGAGACCTGTCTGCTGGATAAAGATGGAAACGTCTCTGAATGCATGTCACCTATGCACCATCGACTGTTGAGACAAAACTGTTGCAGAAGGGCTTTTATACGGGGAGCATTTCTGGCAGTTGGTTCTGTCAGTGATCCGGAGAAATCCTATCACTTTGAGATCGTCTGTACAGTACCGGAAAAAGCGCGACAGCTGCAGGAGCTGCTGGCTTCTTATGATGTGGATGCCAAAGTAGTTCTTCGCAAACGCCATTATGTGGTGTACATAAAAGAGGGATCTCAGATTGTAGAACTTCTGGGGCTGATGGGGGCGCATATATCTCTCATGCAGTTGGAGAATGTACGAATTGTGAAAGAGATGCGCAATTCGGTAAACCGAAAAGTAAATTGTGAGACGGCGAATTTAAACAAGACCGTATCCGCAGCAGTCAGACAGGCAGAGGATATCCGATATATACAGGAGAAGATCGGACTTGACAAACTGCCGATGGATCTGGAGGAGACAGCCAGACTCAGACTGGAGCACACAGAAGCCAGCTTAAAGGAGCTGGGGGATATGTTGTCCCCGAAGGTGGGAAAGTCAGGAGTCAATCATCGTCTGCGAAAGCTAAGTCAGATCGCAGATGATTTGCGTGAAGGCAAGGAGGAGTAGTATTTATGATTAAGAAACCAATTATCATTCAGCTTGCTTCCGGACTGGAGCCGAGACCGGTGGCAGTACTGGTTCAGGTAGCAAGCCAGTACAACAGTAAGATTTATGTGGAAGATGGGGACCGCAAAGTCAATGCAAAGAGTATTATGGGAATGATGACACTTGGACTGAGTGCCGGAGAATCCGTGGTAGTATCTGCTGAGGGTGAAGATGAGGCAGAGGCTATTGAGAATATCGAAAAATATCTGAGCAGCGGAAACTAAGCTGGAAGATAGATGGAATCGGGCAGGTTTTCCTGCCCGATTTATGCGTTACATGGGAATTATAATTACAGCACAAGGAGGAAGGCGATGGACGCATATACAGAGTTTGCGAAAGTATACGATCTGTTCATGGATAATATTCCTTATGAAGAATGGGGAGCCTATCTGAAAGGACTGCTTCATGAAAACGGAGTGGATGACGGACTGGTACTGGAGCTGGGCTGTGGAACAGGTACGATGACAGAAATACTGGCAGAAGCCGGATATGATATGATCGGAGTGGATCAGTCAGAGGAGATGCTGGAGGAAGCAGCCAGAAAGAGAGAAGAATCCGGACATGAGATCCTGTATCTGTGTCAGGATATGAGAGAATTTGAATTGTATGGAACGGTTCGGGCTATCGTCTGTGTATGTGATTCCATGAATTATATTCTGGAAGAAGAGGAAGTGCTGGGAATCCTTACCTCCGCGGCCAGAAATTATCTGGATTATGGAGGACTATTTATCTTTGACCTGAATACAGAGTACAAGTACAAGGAGATCCTGGGAGAGCAGACCATTGCAGAGAACCGGGAAGAGAGCAGCTTTATCTGGGAAAACTATTATGATGAAGACAGCCATATTAACGAGTATAATCTGACCCTGTTCATCAAAGAGCATGGAGACCACTATCGGAAATACGAGGAGACTCATTATCAGAAATCATATTCATTAGATACCATTCGGAAGCTTGCGGAAATGT
Source organism: Hominiventricola aquisgranensis (assembly GCF_040096225.1). Lineage (NCBI taxonomy): Bacteria > Bacillati > Bacillota > Clostridia > Lachnospirales > Lachnospiraceae > Hominiventricola > Hominiventricola aquisgranensis. Next base: position 22,641 of record NZ_JBBMFC010000020.1, read on the forward strand.
CCGGACTGGAATTACTTCATATCTATGATGCATTTACCAATGAAGAACCAAAAGTTGATTCCGAGCGTGTGTATGTGGTATTGCGAAGACCCGGACAGCCAGAGTAAAGGGACAGAGGAAGCAAGGTACAGACAGTGATATAGAGTATGAGAGACAGGAGAGAATATGAAAGACTATATTGTAAGAGCAACAGCGGCGGATGATCAGATCCGCGCATTTGCCATCACATCCAGAGGACTGGTGGAAGAGGCAAGAACAAGACATAATACAAGTCCGGTTGCAACAGCAGCCCTTGGCCGTCTGTTAAGTGCAGGAGCCATGATGGGGGCTATGATGAAAGGGGATCAGGATCTGTTGACCTTACAGATCAAATGCAGCGGCCCGATCCAGGGACTGACCGTCACTGCAGATGCAAAAGGAAACGTAAAGGGATTTGTGGAGAATCCAGAAGTAATGCTGCCGCCAAACAGCAAAGGGAAGCTGGATGTGGGAGGAGCACTGGATCTGGGAATCCTGACCGTGATCAAAGACATGGGACTCAAAGAGCCTTACTCTGGTCAGACTGAGCTGAAGACTGGTGAGATCGCCGAAGATCTGACCTACTATTTTGCCAATTCTGAGCAGGTTCCATCTTCTGTGGGTCTGGGCGTTCTGATGGACAAAGACAATACAGTCCGTCAGGCAGGCGGATTTATCATTCAGCTTATGCCGTTCGTGGAGGATGGCGTGGTAGATAAGCTGGAACAGAAGTTAAACTCTATTGATTCCGTAACTTCATACCTGGATCGTGGATTTACACCGGAGCAGCTGCTCACAGAGATCCTGGGTGAGTTCGGTCTGGAGATCCATGACAAGATGGATGCACAGTTCCACTGCAACTGCAGCCGGGAACGTGTGGAAAAGGCGCTGATCAGCGTAGGAAGAAAGAATTTGAATGAGATGGTGCAGGATGGAAAGCCGATTGAGGTAAAATGTCATTTCTGCAATACCCCTTATACTTTTGATGTGGAAGATCTGAAAAACATGATTAAAAGGAGTAAATAACATGGAGTACGGGTTCGTAAAGACAGCGGCGGTATCGCCGAAGATCCGGGTTGCAGATCCGGTGTACAACGGAACAGAGATTATTCGACTGATGAAGGAAACCTGGGAAAAAGGCGCCCGTATCATCGTATTTCCCGAACTGTGCATCACTGGTTATACCTGCAGTGATCTGTTTCGTCAGGAGCTCCTGCTGAAGACAGCAAAAGAAGTGCTGATGGAGATCGTGGAAGCCAGCGCAGGAATGGATGGTCTGTTCTTTGTAGGACTTCCTCTGGAGAATCGCGGAAAGCTCTATAATGTGGCAGCAGCTTATTCGGATGGAGAGCTTCTGGGACTGGTTCCTAAGTCTTATATTCCTAATTACAGTGAGTTCTATGAGGCGCGTCATTTTACTGCTGCACCAGAAGGGTTAAGCTATGAAAGGTGGTCGGAAGAAGATGCAGTGCCATTTGGAACCAATCAGCTCTTCACCTGCCGGAGTATGCCAGAGCTGAAAGTGGCAGTGGAGATCTGTGAGGATCTGTGGACTCCCAATCCACCCAGTGTGCGTCATGCCATGCATGGGGCGACGGTGATCGTCAATCTGTCAGCCAGTGATGAAATCACTGGAAAAGACGCCTATCGAAGAGATCTGGTGAAACTTCAGTCCGGCCGCCTGGTATGCGGATATATCTATGCCAGCGCAGGAGAAGGAGAATCTTCTACGGATCTGGTCTTTGGAGGACATCATCTGATTGCAGAAAATGGTTCTGTCCTGGCAGAATCTGAGAGATTTACCAATGAGACGATCTACGGAGATCTGGACATAGAACGTCTGATCGGTGAAAGAAGACATTATACCACCTATGATGTGTCAGCTGCGCCGGATGGTTATATCGAAGTGGAATATGAGATGGATCCGGCAGATGCGCTATTTGATCGTTATGTGGACAAGGCACCATTCGTACCAGGAAGAAAAGAAGAGCGTGAAAAACGTTGTGAGGAAATCCTTGCGATCCAGTCCATGGGTCTGAAAAAACGTATGGAACATACCCATTGCCGCAGTGTGGTGATCGGTATCTCCGGAGGTTTGGATTCTACTCTGGCACTGCTGGTGGCAGCAAGAGCTGTGGATCGTCTGAACCTGCCCAGAACCTGCATTACAGCTGTGACGATGCCATGCTTTGGAACCACGGACCGTACTTACAACAACGCATGTGAGCTGACCAGACGACTGGGAGCAAACTTAAGAGAAGTAGATATTAAAGAAGCAGTTAACATTCATTTCCGGGATATCGGGCATGACAGCAGCGTACATGATGTGACTTATGAAAACTCTCAGGCAAGAGAGCGTACCCAGATCCTCATGGATATTGCTAATCAGACTTCCGGCATGGTCATCGGTACCGGTGATATGTCCGAGCTGGCACTGGGCTGGGCTACTTACAATGGAGATCACATGTCCATGTATGGTGTCAATGTATCTGTGCCAAAGACGCTGGTGCGCCATCTGGTTCGCTACTATGCGGATACCTGTGGAGATGAGAAGCTGACAGAAGTACTGCTTGACATTCTGGATACACCGGTGAGCCCGGAGCTTCTGCCGCCGGAAAATGGAGTCATTTCCCAGAAGACAGAGGATCTGGTAGGACCTTACGAATTACATGACTTTTACTTATATTATATGCTGCGTTTCGGCTTTGCACCGGATAAGATCTACTATCTGGCGAAACAGGCATTCAAAGGCGAGTACGACAACGAAGTGATCTTAAAGTGGCTGAAGACCTTCATGAGAAGATTCTTTGCCCAGCAGTTCAAGCGCTCCTGCCTGCCGGACGGACCGAAGGTCGGTACGGTGGCAGTATCTCCCCGTGGAGACCTGCGTATGCCGAGCGATGCATGCTCCAGAATCTGGATGGATCAGGTGGAAAAACTGGTTCCCTAGCATGCTAGTAGGAATGCATTAACAAAAACGCACAAAAAACAATGCATAAAATTATACAATATGCACAAATGAAAAAGTAGAATTTTTAAGAAAGACAGAAGAATTTTCTATGTTTTTTTCTCCTTCTGACTGGTATATTGTCATTAGTAACGGAGAGTTACAACATTCATTTGGGAGGTAGAATAACAATGAAAAGAAAAGCAGTAAGTCTTGTACTTGCACTGACCATGGTAGCTTCTGTAGTCGCAGGATGTGGCAACAAACAGGAAGCAGCAACCACCGAGCCGGCAGCAGAGGAAACCACCGAAGCAGCTGAGGATACCACAGCAGCAGATACCGCTGATGCAGCAGCAGATGCAGCTGGAGATGCTGATCTGGCAGACAAAAAAGTTGGTGTATGTATTTATCAGTTCTCTGATAACTTCATGACCCTGTTCCGTACCGAGCTGCAGAGCTATCTGGAGAGCAAGGGATTCAAAGCTGAGAACATTAAAATCGTAGATGGTGCTAATGACCAGGCTACCCAGTCCGGACAGATCGATAACTTCATCACTGAGGGTGTTGACGTTATGATTGTCAACCCGGTTAACTCTTCTTCCGCAGCAACCATTACTGATAAAGTAGTTGCAGCAAACATTCCGCTGGTATACATCAACCGTGAGCCGGATGCAGCTGAGGAGCAGAGATGGGCAGATGAGAACATGGATGTTACCTATGTAGGTTGTGATGCTCGTCAGTCCGGTACTTTCCAGGGCGAGATCATTGCTGATCTTGGACTTGATGCTATCGATCTGAACAAGAACGGTAAAGTTGATTACATCATGGTTGAGGGTGATCCGGAGAACGTAGATGCTCAGTATCGTACCGAGTTCTCTGTAAAAGCTCTTGAGGATGCTGGACTTGAAGTTAACTGCCTGACAGATCAGGTTGGTAACTGGCAGCAGGATCAGGCACAGCAGATCGTTGCTAATGCTCTTGGACAGTATGGTAATGATGTAGAAGTTGTGTTCTGTAACAACGATGCAATGGCTATGGGTGCTCTGCAGGCAATCCAGTCCGCAGGACGTACTGTAGGCAAAGATATCTACCTGGTAGGTGTTGACGCTCTGTCTGAGGCTCTTGAGGCTGTTATCGCTGGCAACCTGACCGGTACTGTATTCAACGATCACTTCTCTCAGTCCCACAGTGCAGCTGATGCAGCAATCAACTACCTGACCGGAGCTGGAAATGAGCATTACATTGGTTGTGACTATGTAAAAGTTACCCAGGACAACGCTCAGGAAGTTCTTGATATGGTTAAATAATTAATTCTGAAAATGGTGCGGGCGTTGGACAACGACGTCCGCATTTTTTAAGCTGATTGAAGAAGGAGAGCAAAATGGCTGAGTATAAACTGGAGTTGAAGGGCATCTGCAAGTCCTTTCCCGGCGTGAAGGCACTTGACAATGTACAGTTGTCAGTTCGTCCTGGCACAGTCCATGCGCTGATGGGAGAAAATGGTGCGGGTAAGTCCACTCTGATGAAATGTCTGTTTGGTATCTATAAGATGGATGCTGGAGAGATCTATCTGGATGGAGAAAAAATTGATATTAAGGATCCGGATGATGCTATGAGTAAAGGAATTGCCATGGTACATCAGGAGCTTCAGCCGGTTCTGGCTAGAAGCGTAGGCGAGAACCTTTTTCTTGGAAGATTTCCTACCAAGAATTATGGTCCGCTGAAAGTGATCGATCATAAGAAAATGTATGAAGATACGAAGATGTGGCTGGATGAGGTTGGTATGGATTTCGATCCGAAGGCTCAGCTGGGTTCTCTGTCTATCGGACAGATGCAGTCTGTTGAGATTGCAAAAGCAGTCTCTCATCAGGCGAAAGTCGTAATCTTCGATGAGCCGACATCTTCTTTGTCTGACAAAGAAGTAGATGCCCTGTTCCGTATTATGAATGATCTGAGAAGTAAGGGTGTAGCAATGATCTATATCTCCCATAAGATGGATGAGATCAAGAGAATTGCAGATGACATTACCGTCATGCGAGACGGTGGTTATGTAGGAACCTGGCCGGCAGCAGAGATGACCACAGAGCAGATCATTGCCAAGATGGTTGGTCGTGAGCTGACCAATGTATATCCTGACAAAGAGAATGAGATTGGTGACGTAGTTCTTGAAGTCAAAGACCTGTGTTCCATTCATCCGAAGTCTTTCCAGCACGTAAGCTTCAAGCTTCGTAAAGGCGAGATCCTTGGATTTGGTGGACTGGTCGGAGCTCAGAGAACCGAGCTGATGGAAGGTATTTTTGGAATCCGTGGTGTGGCATCTGGTGAGGTCTACATGCATGGAAAGAAAGTGAATATTAAGCACCCTATTGATGCTATGAACGCAGGTATCGGTCTGATCACTGAGGACCGTCGTGGAAATGGTATCTTCGGATGTCTGTCTATTAAAGACAACGTAGGTGTTTCCGTATATAATAAGTATTTGAAAGCAGGATTTGTGCTTGACCACAAGAAGATCAATACAGTTGTGGATGATAGTATTAAGAAACTGAGAATCAAGACTCCCAGCATGAAAGAGCATATTGCAAACCTGTCTGGTGGTAACCAGCAGAAAGTTATTGTATCCAGATGGCTGGCAAATGACCCGGATGTGCTGATCATGGATGAGCCTACCCGTGGTATTGACGTAGGAGCAAAGCATGAGATCTATGAGATCATGAATGACCTGGCAAAACAGGGAAAAGCAATTATCATGATTTCTTCTGAGATGGCTGAGCTGCTTGGTATGTCTGACAGAGTCTGTGTAATGTGTAACGGCCGCCTGACTGGTGAGATCACTGAGAAAGAAGAGATGTCTCAGGCAAATGTTATGCAGTTTGCAACACAATTCTGATGCTGAAGGAGGATGAATAGAATGGAAAAGACAAAGCAGAAACAGATTACAGATTTTCTGATCAATAATGGTGTTATTATTGTTATGTTCATTCTGGTTATTGTAGCCGGACTGACAACCCAGAACTTTTTTACCTTGAATAACTTAAACAACCTGTTAAACAACATGAGTTTCCGACTGGTAATCGCACTTGGTATCGCAGGCTGCGTTATTACCGCAGGATGTGACCTTTCCGCTGGTCGTCTGATCGGTCTTGGCGGATGTATCTCTGGTGTACTGCTTCAGAGAATGGACTATTCCGGAAAATTTTTCCCGGATATGCAGCCTTTGAATGTATTCCTGGCAGCTTTGGTTGCAATGCTGATCTGTGCAGTATTTGGAACCATTACTGGTTTCTTCATTGCTTATTTAAGTGTACCGCCGTTCATCGCAACGCTGGCTACCATGGAGATTGTATATGGTCTGAACATGCTGTTCACAAACGCAACCCCGCTTGGTGGCTTTACCACTGAGTATACCAACGTAGGTAGTGGTAAGTTCCTTGGTCTTAGCTATCTGGTATGGATCGCACTGGTTATAGCAGCTATTACCTGGTTCATCTTCAATATGACCCGTCATGGAAAATATATGTATGCAATCGGCGGAAATCCGCAGGCAGCAGAGGTTGCCGGTGTTCCGGTAAAACTGACCCTGATCCTGATCTATATGAAAGCAGCAGCTATGTATGGTCTTGCAGGATTCATGCTGGGTGCAAAATCCGGTGGTGCTTCCGTACAGCTTGGTTATGGTTATGAGATGGAGGCAATCGCAGCATGTACTATCGGTGGTGTATCCGTTACCGGTGGACGAGGAAAAGTATCCTCCGCATTTGTCGGTGTTGCAGTATTCGAGCTTCTGAAGATCGCTCTGCAGTACATGGGTGTTAACGCAAATGCACAGTACATTGCAATCGGTATCGTTATCTTCGTGGCAATCTCTCTGGATATCAGAAAGTATGTGGCAAAGAAATAAAATACATAGTATAATAGATAGCGGCAGGACGCATAAGCGTCCCGCCGCTATTTTCATATATGCAGGAACATATGTTATAAGGGAGATTTTATGGACACAAATAACAGATATTCGGTACTTCTGGTGGATGATGAAGAGGACGTGATCCAGATTATTGTAAAAAAACTGGACTGGGAAGCAATGGGTCTTAAGATCATTGGACACGCGGCCAACGGGGTGGAAGCACTGGAACTGGCAGAGGAGCTGCAGCCAGACATTGTCATGACAGATATCAAGATGCCATACATGGATGGACTGACACTCTGCCGGAAATTAAAAGAATTATCAAGAACCATCCGGGTTATTATTTTTTCTGGATTTGATGAATTTGAATATGCAAAAGAAGCGATCAAGATGGACGCAGCAGAATATTTGCTCAAACCTGTCAATGCCGGTGAATTAAAGGAAGTATTTGAGCGGATCAAAGCAGATCTTGACCGGGAACGGGATGAGAAGCGGAATACGGATAAGCTGCGGGAATATTATATGGAAAGTCTGCCGGTCTTGCAGGAAAGCTTTTACATGGCATTGTTAGAGGGCCGTGTGGCAGCCAGACAGATCGGAAAATATGCGAAGGATTATCAGGTGAATCTGTCAGCTCCTTACTATGTAGTGACAGTTTTGCATATCAGTACGCAGTCATTGCCGGAGGAAGAGAGGGAAGATCCATTTCTGCTTGCCATGGCAGTGAAGAAGTATGCAGAGGAGCAGGTGGATGAACGGTGGAACAGCCGTTTTGTAATCTATCTGGGGGATATTATTATGATCTCACAGCTGCAGGAGAAGGATGATCTGATCGCTTATACAGATGAGATGGACCGTCTGTGCCGGATGGCGAGAAAGGTCTGCAATGCAAGAGTGACTGCAGGCATTGGATATCTGTGCGATAGTCTGGAGCAGATACCATTCTCCTATCAGGGCGCCAAGCAGGCAGTATCTTATCGAGTACTTTATGGAAATACCAGATCTATCAGTATCTCTGAGGTGGAACCGGGAGAGACAGCAGAACTACAGCGAGTGGATGCGTATGCAGATCTGATCCAGAGGATCATTAAGAAAATCCGTGTGGGAGAGGAGAACGTGCTGCAGGAAGCGATTCATGATTTTATTCAGTGGCTCAACGAAGCACATCTTTCCATGCAGAATTACCGGATCGTTATGATGGAACTGATCTCCGAACTGGTGCGCTTCGCTGCCGGTCATGATCTGAGTATTGATAATGTATCAGGAACAGGGACGGATGCCTATCATCAGGCACTGCAGATGGAATCCACAGAGGCACTGGAGAAGTGGCTTCTGGATCTGTGCAGACATCTGCAGAGAGAAGTACTCCATGAGAGACAGGATTCTACGAAATCATTTGTGCAGAGCGCAGAAGAATATGTAAAAACAAACTATGCAGATCAGGATCTGAGTGTGGAAGTGATCTGCAAGAAGTTAAATGTAAGTGCTGCCTATTTCTCCACGATTTTTAAGAAAGAGACGGGAAAGACATTTGTGAGATATCTGACAGATTATCGGATGGAGCAGGCGGTGAACCTTCTGATGACAGGCAATGATAAGACCTATGTGATTGCTGAAAAAGTGGGATACTCGGAAGCCAATTATTTCAGCTATGTATTTAAGAAGCAGTTTGGCGTATCCCCGTCCAGATATCGTTCGGACAGACTGGAGAAGAAGTGAAGAAACTGACAGAATTCTTAAGTCTCAAGAAAAAATCAATATCGATCCAGGTGGGAATCGCCATATCCTTTACGGTTGTCGCTCTATTTGCCATGGGAGCTTTCGGTATTACCATGTACCATCTGTTCACTAACCGAATGGAAGCAATGATGTCTGAAAATGCAGTGCAGCTTCTGGATCAGACAGCGACCAATCTGGAAAGTTATCTTAAAAATATGCGTCGGATCTCGGATACCATGTATTATTCTGTGATCAAGGATAAGGATCTGGCATCGGAGGATATGGTGCAGGAGATGAATCTTCTGTATGATGCCAATAAAGAAAATTTAGTCAGTATTGCCTGTTATACCAGCAATGGTAATCTGGTAGAGGCAGTGCCGGTTGCCGGAGAAAAAGAAGATGTAGACGTGACAGAGCAGGAATGGTTCCGGGAAGCAGTGGGAAAGATGGAAAATTTTCATTTTTCCACACCGCATGTACAGAATCTGTTTGACGATGCCAATTATAGATATCACTGGGTAATCTCCTTAAGCCGTGCGGTAGAACTGACCAAGAGTGGAGATTCTGAACTTGGTGTTCTTCTGGTCGATATGAATTATTCCAGTATTGAACAGTTACTGGAAAAAGCAAATACCGGAATCGATGAAGAGTATGTGTATCTGATGGATGGAAATGGTGAGATTATCTATCATCCCAAACAGAAGCTGATCTATGCAGGACTTTATGAAGAAAATAATGAAGAAATTGCTGCCTGGGATGATGGAAGCCATAAGGAGGATTTTGGGAGTGAGAACCGGCTGGTGACGGTGAAGACAGTCAGTTATACAGGATGGAAGATTGTCAGTGTGATTCCAAACAGTGTCTTTAATATGGGTATGTATGAGACAAGGCTGTTTTTCGTGATGTTGCTGATCATATCCATGCTGCTCATTATTTTTGTAAACCAGATGGTATCTTCCAGTGTGGCAAGTCCGTTGGAAAAGCTCAATGAGTCTGTGAAGGAATGGGAAGCAGGTAATATGAATCCGGATATTTATATTGGCGGATTTACGGAGGTCGAGCATCTGGGACGAACATTGAAATCCACAGTGGAGCAGATCCGGAAACTGATGGATGACGTGCTTCTGGAACAAGAGGAGAAGCGAAAAAGTGAGCTGGATGCACTACAGTCTCAGATCAATCCGCATTTCCTTTATAATACATTGGAGTCTATTACCTGGATGATCGAGGGAGAACGTTATGAAGATGCTGTGTTTATGATCTCTCAGCTTGCCAGCCTGTTTCGCATCAGTCTTAGCAAAGGACGGACGATCATCCGTGTGGAGGATGAAATCAAGCATGCTACCAACTACATGAATATTCAGAAGATCCGGTATAAGAATCGGTTCCATGTGGATTTTCAGATTGATGAAGAGATTCTGAACTGTTGTACTGTGAAGCTGATCGTACAGCCTCTTCTTGAAAATGCTATCTACTACGGCGTGGAAGGGATGGATGATGAAGGAGAAATCTGGGTACGTGGTTACAGGGATGGCGATGACGTATGTATCGAGGTCAGAGATAATGGTCTTGGCATGTCTGAGGAAATACTGGATTCTCTGTTAAAAGAAAACAGCAGAGTACCAAGGAAAGGTTCCGGTGTAGGCGTGATCAATGTACATAAACGAATACAGATCCGTTTTGGAAAAAAATACGGGCTGGAAATCGAGAGCGAGCCGGATGAAGGAACGATGGTAAGAATTCGACTTCCGTATATCGAATATTCACCGGAGATCCTGGAATATCTGGATGGAAAGCGGACGAACAGACCGGAGGAGGGAACAGCAGATGAGAAGAAGTAAAGAAATATGGTATCTGCTGCTGTTTTCGCTTCTGATAGCAGCTGTGGCTGGATTGATCATGACAGTTGGGCGAAAGGAAGAAAAGAACAGTTATACGGTGTCTGTAATTGTAAACAACAGCAGTGACAGCCGGTGGACGTCTCTGAGAGAAGGAGCTGAAGCTGCAGCCAGAGACTACAATATACGTCTGAACTATGTAGCTACTGGAGAATTCTGGGGAAAGCAAAACGAACTGGAGATCATATACAAAGAACTGGAATCGGGTGTGGATGGCATGATCATTCAGATGTATGCAAGTGAAGGTGTCTATGAAGGGATAGAAGCCAGGCTGCCAAGAGAAAAATGTGTACTGCTGGAGACGGATATTACCCCGGAAGAATATTATCAGACGGTTGGCCCGGACAACAAGGAACTGGGCAGTGCACTGGCTGAACGGATCTGCCAGGATTTCGGAGAAAATCTGACGGGAAAGACAATCGGTATTCTCTGTGGAAACACTGGTCAGATCGCTCTGAGACAACGACTGGATGGGTTGGAGGAGACGCTTCTGAAAGCGGGAGCAAAGATTCAGTGGAAGCTGGCAGAGATGGGTCGGAATCCAGACAAGAAACTATTTGAAGAAAAATGGAATCTGGGAGCTGATATTGTGATCGCACTGGAAAACAGTGAGACTGAGCGGGCAGTGGATTATATGCAGGAGAATCAGATATCTGTCAATAACTGTGTCTTGTATGGAGTGGGTAACTCAGAAAAGGTTGTCTATGAGCTTGATAAAGGGAGAATTCAGGCACTGCTGGTTCCAAATGAATTTCACATGGGGTATCAGAGCGTGAAAGAGCTGGCGACAAAGCTGGAGTATCATACAGCGGAAATGAGAAATGTGACGACAGGATATTTGATGGTGGACAGAGAACATCTTTATGATGCCGAAAATCAGAAGATCCTGTTCCCAATCGTACAGTAGGGGGGATAAAATGTTTGCGAAGAAAATGACGATAGCAGGACTTGCCTGTCTGCTGGCAGTAGAAGCCTCAGGCTGTGGAAATACAGGTGGAGGACAGGTCACCAGCATCAGGATCGGTGTCAGTGTCTATGATCAGTATGATACATTTGTTTCGGAAATGATCAATCATTTTAATGAATATGCCAGTGAAGTGTCTGCTTCCATGGATTCGAATGTGTCGGTTAATATTGATGTTTACAATGCGGCAGCCAGTCAGACCACACAGAACAATCAGGTGAAAACCATGTTGGAAGATGGGTGTGATATTATTTGTGTCAACCTGGTGGACCGTACAGAACCGGTAACGATCATTGATATGGCGGAGAAGAAGGATGTGCCGGTGATCTTCTTTAACAGAGAACTGGTGGAACAGGATCTGGAACGATGGGATAAGCTCTATTATGTGGGAGCTAAGGCATTTGAATCAGGAATTATGCAGGGGGAGATAGCTGTAGATATCTTCAAAAACGATCCTGCGGCGGACAAGAATGGAGATGGTGTGTTCCAGTACATTGTGCTGGAAGGAGAAGCAGATCATCAGGATGCCATTGTTCGGACAGAGTATGCTGTCAGTACAATTACGGATCAGGGCGTGCCAGTGGAAAAGCTGGGTTATGCCATCGCAAATTGGAACCGTGCACAGGCAAATACCAAAATGAGTCAGCTTCTGACGGAATACGGGGATCAGATCGAACTGGTGCTGTCTAACAACGATGATATGGCACTGGGTGCTGTGGATGCCATGAAAGCGGCAGGCATCGATCAGGCAGAATGGCCGGTGATCCTTGGAATCGATGGAACAGACGTGGGCCTTGCGGCGCTTAAGAACGGTGAGATCAGAGGAACAGTCTATAATGATAAGGAAGGACAGGCAGAAAAGATGTTTGATCTGGCATTCTGTCTGGCAAGGGGACTGCCTCTTGATGATCTGGGACTGGAAGATGGAAAATATATCCGGCAGCCTTACACGAAGCTGGAAGAGGTACCGGAAGAACAGGAGTAGAAAAATGGATCAGGATACAAAAAAAATGACAAGGACCGCCATCTATGTGGCGGCGGGCGGATACCTTCTGTATCTGGCATATCAGTTATTTGGCAGACTGTCTGAAAGCACGGGCTTATCTTATACAGTCAGTCTGGCGGCTATGGTGCTGTTTGCAGCAGGCGGGGCAGGCATAATGATATTTGGCATTCGGCAGTTGATCTTACTGGCAAAGAATGGTGTCAGCGAGTTTGATAAACAGCCGGGTTCGTCAGAGCAGGATTTATCAGAAAATGTTTCGTCAGAAAACGAAGATAGTTCTGAGAAATAAGGAATATATAAGGAATATATACAAGCCTCGTTCATATATTGGTAGAAAGTGGGTACAGAGGAGCCTGTCCCACAGGATCAATGTAGAAACGAGGTTTTTATATGGCAGAAACAGAATTTACGAATACGCCGCGCCTTCCGGCAGAGACGGGGCAGCTTCAGGTGCGCCTGATGGAGGAGCGGACACGCCGTCCAATCGGAGGTGCACAAATCCACATCACCTATGAAGGAGAGCCTGATGGAGAAGAGCGTGATGCGGTGACTGATGAATCTGGAATGACAGAGATAATCACCCTTCCGGCACCAAACCGTGATTACAGTACATCTATCTCTGAGCAACAGCCTTATGCGGAGTATACCATTCGGGTAAATGCAGATGGCTATGAACCAACAGAGGTGGCTGGGACAGAGATCCTGCCTGACGAGACAGCCATTCAGGAGATTCTGATGAAGAGATCCGTGCAGACCGGGGAGTTTGACAGGATTGTGATAGGACCTCACACGTTGTTCGGTAACTATCCACCCAAGATCGCAGAGTCAGAGATCAAGCCGATGACTGAGTCAGGAGAGATCGTCTTAAGCCGGGTGGTGATTCCAGAGTATGTTATCGTCCATGACGGCGCCCCGTCGGATTCCAGTGCCCGTAATTATTGGGTGCGTTACCGGGATTATATTAAAAATGTGGCATCCAGTGAGATCTATGCTACCTGGACAGATGCGGCCATCCGGGCCAATGTGCTGGCAATCATGTCATTTGTGCTTAACAGAGTTTATACGGAATGGTATCGCAATCGTGGCTATGACTTCACGATCACTTCTTCTACTGCTTTTGACCAGAAATGGATCTATGGAAGAAATATTTACCAGAATATTTCCAATATTGTAGATGAGGTATTTGGAAATTATCTGTCACGGCCTAATGTGAAACAGCCGATCCTGACCCAATATTGTGATGGACGGCAGGTATCCTGCCCGGGTTGGATGACGCAGTGGGGTTCTCAGAGTCTGGGAGAGCAGGGATATTCTACGATTGAGATTCTGCGGTATTATTATGGAGAGAGCATCTATATCAATACAGCAGTGGAGATCTCCGGTGTTCCGTCCTCCTGGCCGGGATATGATCTGAGTGTGGGCTCCAGCGGAAGCAAGGTTCTGCAGATGCAGGAACAGCTCAATGTGATTGCAGAGGCATATCCGGCATTGCCCCGGGTGGATACAGACGGTATCTATGGACCGGCTACACAGGCGGCTGTGGAGAAATTTCAGTCGATATTTGGATTGCCTGTAACTGGCATTGTTGACTATCGGACCTGGTACAAAATCTCAGAGATCTACGTAGGAGTGTCCAGAATTGCGGAGCTTCGGTAAAAAATCCTTTTCAATTTGAAAAAAATTGGGTATAATCATAACATGAGCCTTGACACAGGACAAAATAAGATGCATTATTTCAGATAGACTTGTTTAGGAAAAGAACGAAAGGGGAAACGTATATGGCAGGAACTGATATTGGAATTGACTTAGGAACAGCCAGCATCCTTGTTTACATCAAAGGAAAGGGCGTTGTACTGAAAGAGCCGTCTGTCGTTGCATTCGACAGAGATACAAATAGAATTAAAGCGATCGGAGAGGAAGCGCGTCTGATGCTTGGCCGTACACCGGGCAATATCGTGGCAGTCCGTCCTCTGCGTCAGGGAGTGATCTCTGATTTCACAGTAACGGAAAAGATGCTGGATCATTTTATTAAGAAGGCAGTTGGAAAGAAGACGTTCCGTAAGCCGAAGATCGCTGTCTGCGTACCGAGCGGTGTTACTGAGGTAGAGAAGAAGGCAGTTGAGGATGCTACTTATCAGGCAGGCGCAAGAGAAGTATTTATTATTGAGGAGCCGATCGCAGCAGCTATCGGGGCCGGTATTGATATTTCCAGACCTTGCGGAAATATGATCGTGGATATCGGTGGTGGTACTACAGATATCGCTGTGATCTCTCTGGGCGGTACCGTTGTCAGCACATCTGTAAAGATCGCCGGTGATGATTTTGATGAAGCGATCGTACGTTATATGCGTAAGAAACATAATCTTCTGATCGGTGAGAGAACCGCAGAGGATATTAAGATCAAAGTAGGAAGCTGTTATCCGGGAACAGAGCCGAAGACTCTGGATGTCCGTGGACGTAACCTGGTGACTGGTCTTCCGAAGACGGTAACTGTTTCTTCTGAGGAGACAGAGGAAGCTCTCAAAGAGGCAACTGCACAGATCGTGGAAGCTGTACACAGCGTACTGGAGCGTACACCACCAGAGCTGACTGCAGATATTGCAGAACGCGGTATCGTTCTGACCGGAGGTGGAGCACTGCTTCGCGGACTGGAAGAGCTGCTGGAGTCCAAGACTGGTATCAACACTATGACCGCAGAGGATCCAATGCAGTGTGTAGCTGTAGGAACAGGTAAGTTCGTAGAGTTCCTGTCCGGCCACAGAGAAGAGGAAAGAAAAAAACTGTAAGTAATTCAGAACCATGTGAATGTGGTTCTGAATGTTGAATCACATACCGTCTATCAAGGACATGGCAGTGCGCCATGTCCTTTTCACACAAAATCCATGACAGGAGCGGGGATGGAAGTACGAAAGGGATATGTGGAGCACATTGTGTTCCGCAACAATGACAATGGGTATACGGTGTTCCAGCTGGTCAGTGAGGAAGAAGAACTGACCTGTGTGGGACTTTTTTCTGTGCTTGCAGAAGGGGAACTGGTACAGGTCAGCGGATATATGAAAGAACATCCGTTATATGGAGAGCAGCTTCAGGTGGAACAGTATGAGCTGCTGGCACCGGAAGACGAGACAGCCATGGAGAGATATCTGGGAAGCGGAGCTATCAAAGGGATCGGAGCTGCCATGGCGGCGCGTATTGTCCGCAGATTCAAAGGGGATACTTTCCGCATTATTGAAGAAGAACCGGAGCGCCTGGCAGAAGTCAAAGGAATCAGCGAGAAGAAAGCCATAGAGATCTCTGCCCAGATGGAAGAGAAGAAGGATCTGCGTCAGGCCATGATGTTCCTGACCCAGTATGGGATTTCAGTGCCGCTGGCGGTGAAGATCTATCAGCAGTATGGCAACCGGACCTATCAGGTAGTGGAGGAGAATCCGTATCGTCTGGCTGATGATATTTCCGGCATAGGATTCAAGATTGCAGATGAGATCGCCAGCCGGATCGGCATTCATACAGATTCCGATTATCGAATCCGCAGCGGTCTGCTCTATGTGTTGTTACAGGCCACCGGAGAGGGACATACCTGTCTTCCAAAGGAGGATCTGCTGCACAGAGCATCTGCACTTCTGGGCGTGGAGGAAGAGCAGATGGAGACTCAGCTCATGAATCTTTGTATGGATCGGAAGCTGGTCATGAAAGAGCAGAATGGAAAAGTCATGGTCTGGTATGGACAGTATTACTATATGGAGCTGAACGTAGCCAAGATGCTGCATGATCTGAATCTGGAATGTGAGATGGAAGAAAGCCAGATCGTGAAAAAGCTTTCTAAAGTGGAGAAGCAGGCATCGATCACTCTGGATGAGATGCAGCGAAAAGCAGTGGTGGAAGCAGTGAAAAATGGTGTGCTGGTCATCACGGGAGGACCTGGTACCGGTAAGACGACCACGATCAATGCCATTATCCGGTATTTTGAGACGGAGGATATGGAGATCCTTCTGGCGGCACCTACAGGCCGCGCAGCCAAGCGGATGACGGAAGCCACCGGCTGGGAGGCAGTGACGATCCACCGGCTTCTGGAGCTGTCTGGGGTGCCTTCTGACGACCGCAGCACAGCCTCCTTTGAACGGAATGAAGAAAATCCGCTGGAAGCGGATGTGATCATCATTGATGAAATGTCCATGGTAGACATTTTCCTGATGAATGCCTTGCTGAAAGCTGTCAGTGTGGGAACCAGACTGATCCTGGTGGGTGATATCAACCAGCTGCCAAGTGTCGGTCCGGGCTGTGTGCTGAAGGACATTATCAGAGCCGGAAGCTGTCCGGTAGTACAGCTGACCAGGATCTTCCGTCAGGCAAGCCAGAGCGATATTATTGTGAATGCCCACAAGATCAACCGGGGCGAGCATGTGACATTGGATAACAAAAGCCGGGATTTCTTCTTTTTGCAGCGGCAGGAGCCCAATGTCATTCTACGCGTTGTGCTTGCTCTTGTGCAGGAGAAGATGCCCAGATATGTGGATGCAAGACCTACAGATATTCAGGTACTGACGCCTATGCGAAAAGGAAGCCTGGGAGTGGAGAACCTGAACGAGATGCTTCAGAGATATCTCAACCCGCCATCTCCTGAGAAAAATGAAAAGGAGACTGCCAGAGGGCGGTTCCGCGAAGGCGATAAGGTTATGCAGATCAAGAATAACTATCAGATCGAGTGGGAAGCAAGGAACCGCTATGGAATCGCCATCGACAAAGGAACGGGTATTTTCAATGGAGATATGGGAATCGTGCAGCAGATCGACCTTCTGGCAGAGACCATGGAAGTGCTGTTTGACGATTACCGCACAGTCACCTACAGCTTCCAGATGCTGGAAGAACTGGAGCTTGCCTATGCGGTGACGATCCATAAGTCCCAGGGAAGTGAGTACCCTGCAGTGGTGATCCCGCTGCTTACAGGGCCGCGGATGCTTATGAACCGAAATCTTCTGTATACAGCAGTTACAAGAGCACGCTCTTGTGTGACACTGGTGGGAAGTCCGGAGACGTTTGCACAGATGATCGACAATGCCAGCGAGCAGACCAGGTACAGTGGACTGTATGACCGGATCAGAGAGGTGGAAGGATGCGAATAAAAGAAATTTTAATAGGACTTTTATATCCAAAAAGATGTCCGGTGTGCCATGACGTGGTAGAGGACAAGGGGGAGCTTGTCTGCAGGATCTGCAGAACAAAGCTTCCCCTTGTACGGCAGCCTGCCTGCAGGAAGTGTGGCAAACCGCTTCTGGAAGAAGAGCGGGAATATTGTCAGGACTGTACCAGAAAGCATCATGAGTACCGGCAGGGACGGGCAGCATTTATATACGATGAGAGGATGCGCCGCTCCATAGCAAAATTCAAGTATGAAGGCAGACGGGAATATGCTGCATTTTACGCAGAAGAGATCGTAAGAAGCTGTGGAAGAGAAGCCGCACTCTGGCAAGCACAGGCACTGGTTCCTATTCCGCTGCATCCATCCCGCAGACGGAAGCGGGGGTTTAATCAGGCAGAGGTGCTGGCAGAGGAACTGTCACGATGGATGGGGATTCCCGTGGAACGTAAAATATTGATCCGCAGCAAGAAAACCAGAGCGCAGAAGCAGTTGAACGATCAAGAACGTGTATCAAATCTTAAAAATGCCTTTTCTGTCAGAAAAGGATCCATTCCCCCTAAGACAATCATATTAGTAGATGACATTTATACCACCGGCAGCACGATTGACGAAGCGGCAAGGGTATTGCTGGAAAATGGTGCACAGACTGTATATTTTTTATGCATTTGTGTTGGAAGAGGAAGTTAATTGTGTTATACTATAGTCTATATGAGGTGGAGACAGTAGTATGATTAATGAAGAGAAGGTCATTTTAATGACACATGCCTCCCTCTATGAGAATGGAGAAGGCAAGAAACAGATGAAGATCGCCGACTACTACAGACATGACTATATCAGCGTCAGACTTCTGCTCGGCTGGTTCTGGGGAACGGTCGGTTTTGCTGCCATGCTGGCATTATGGGTCTTCTGCAAAATGGAATACTTAATGGAAAATCTTCATAATATGGATCTTAAGGGATTTGCAACTACGATCGTTGGACTGTATGTGGCAGCAATGGTCATATACTTAGGATTCCTCTATGGAGTCTATTTGTTCCGCTATCAGGCGGCTAAAAAGAGTGTGGGAGCATATTCCCATACGCTTCAAAAAATCTCTGAGGTCTATGCAAAAGAGGAAAAAATGAAGGATGCTGGATCTCTGACGGAGGAAATGGACCATGACGGAACTACTTGAGATGAAGCAGCGGCTGAAGATCTTTTACGGAAAATATGATGTATATCTGAAGCCTGCGTTAAAATTTTTACTGGCATTGTTTGCCTTTTTCATGATCAACGAACAGATCGGATTTATGCAGAAGCTATCGGGACCGGCGGTGTCTTTATTGCTGGCACTTTTGTGTTCTTTCCTTCCGGTCAATATGATTGCTGTATTTGCAGGACTTTTAGTGTGTGCCCATGCATATGCACTGTCACTGGAAGTATTCGCCATGGCAGCCGGGCTTCTGGCGGTTATGTATATTCTGTATTTCAGGGTATCGCCAAAATACGGATATGTACTGGTGCTGACGCCCATAGCATTTTTACTGAAGATTCCATATGCGGTTCCGCTGACCATGGGACTGCTTGGCGGACCGGCCTGTGTGGTGCCGGTAGCCTGCGGAACGGTTTTTTATTATTTGATTTATTACATGAAGAACAATGAGGCCATGCTGGCAAGCTCGGAGACCGAACAGATGACTTCCAGACTTAGTTATCTGGTGGAAAATGTGCTGAATAACAAGACAGTGATCCTGACAGTGCTGGTATTTGCCGTTGTCCTGATGATCGTCTATGCGATCCATCGCCTGAGCGCAGATCATGCATGGCATATTGCGATCGGAGCCGGAGCGGTGACGAATATAGTCCTGTTCCTGGTAGGAGCACTTGTGATGCAGGTGAAAGTGCCGATCATTCAGCTGATCCTTGGTACGCTGGTGTCCATCGTGATCGCCATGGCTGTGGAGTTCTTCGTATTCAGCGTGGACTATTCCAGAACAGAGTATGCGCAGTTTGAAGATGACGAATATTATTATTATGTGAAAGCTGTTCCGAAGATGTCGATTGCGGTTTCGGATAAGCAGGTGAAGAGGATCAACACCAGACACCGCACCGGTCAGCGGAAGCGTCACTAAGCAAAGTATAAGAGGAAAAACAGACAGAAAGGTTGTGAAGAGATGATACCAGAATGGATGGATCAGTATATGTCCATGGCGGCATTGAATATTACTTGGTCAGATGTGGTCGAGATTCTTATATTGGCATTCATTATTTATCATGTGATGATATGGATCAAATCAACCCGTGCCTGGAGTCTGATGAAAGGATCTGCGGTTCTGTTTGCATTGCTGATCCTGGCATATGTGTTCCATATGAACACGATCCTGTGGATCGCCAAGAACTTCTTCAGTCTTGGAATTATGGCGGTCATTGTAGTATTTCAGCCGGAACTTCGTCGGGCTCTGGAACAGCTGGGTGAGAATAACCTGCTGACATCCATCGTGCCTTTTGACAACAGCCGGAAAGTAGAAGAGACGTTGACAGACCGCACCATCGGAGAACTGGTAAAGGCCTGTTTTGAGATGGGAAAAGCACGGACAGGAGCATTGATCGTTCTGGAACAGGCAGTAAGCCTGCAGGAATATGAGAGAACGGGGATCTCTATTGATTCTCTGGTATCCAGCCAGCTGATCCTGAACATTTTTGAGAAAAATACACCCCTTCATGATGGTGCGGTGATCATGTCAGGCAACCGGATCCGTTCGGCAACCTGCTATCTGCCGTTATCAGATAATATGACGCTTAGCAAAGCATTGGGAACCAGACACCGGGCGGCAGTCGGTGTCAGTGAAGTCAGCGATTCTCTGACTATCGTAGTGTCTGAAGAGACTGGTTCTGTATCGGTGGCAAGAGGCGGAAGACTTTTAAGGAATCTTAATCAGGAGCAGTTGAAGAAGCAGCTTCAGGCACTGCAGCCAAAGACCGATGACAGCCGCAAGATCAGGCTCTGGAAAGGACGGGGAAAGAATGAAAGCAAAGATATTTGATAATCTGTTGTTTAAGATCCTCGCATTGCTCATGGCAGTCCTTCTGTGGGTCGTTGTGGTTAATATTGATGATGCGGTGTCTTATAAGAAGATCAGTGGTGTGAAGGTCAATCTGATCAATACAGATGTGCTGACGTCCCAGGATCAGACGATTCGGGTGGAAGAGGGAACCGATACCGTGAATCTGACGGTCTATGCCCGTTCCTCCGTGTTAAAGAGTCTGAAAGCAGAGGATTTTTCTGCCACTGCGGATGTGAAGAAGGATCTTCTCTATGACAACATGGTGAAGATCGGAGTCAGCTATGTGGGAAGTCTGCCATCCAGCAGCATTCAGAAGATTGAGCAGGATCGCAGCAATGTGCTGGTCAGCATTGAGAAACAGGTGACCGAGCAGTTCAAGGTAACTGCCAAATATACAGGAGAGCCCAGTGACGGACTGGTACTTGGCTCTCTGGTTCCGGAGCAGTCTCTGGTAGAGATCACGGGACCGGAATCGGTGGTTGAAAAGATCAAACAGGTAGTAGCAGAGGTAGATATTACCGGAATTACCGGTACGGCAGTGAGAAGCTGTAGTCTGAAGATTCAGAACAGTGATGGGGATGCTATTGATGGCACTTACCTGGATTATGTAGGTAAGAACGGGGATTTTGAAATGACGGCAACTACATTGAGCACCAAGCTGGTAGGCATCAGCTTTGATGTGAGTCAGGCAGCACCGGAGGGTTATGGGCTGTTATCCATTTCCTATAAGCCGGAGACTGTGACCATTGCCGGAGAGAAGACAGCACTGACCGCTATCTCGAATCTGGAGATCCCGGCGGAAGCACTGAATCCGGAAGGCAAGACCGGAAGTGTGCAGAATACGGTAGATATCAGTCAGTATCTGCCGACAGGCATTCAGATTCCGAAGGAAGATGATAAGAGTATTGTGGTGACTATGGAGATCCAGGAGCTTGAGACTGTGGATTATGCATTTGCACCGGCGCAGATCAGTTATGACAATCTGCCAGATGGACTGGCCGTGGACGAGGATGAGAGCCATACACTGGAGATCCCGATCCGGGGCATGCAGCACAATCTGGCGACCCTTTCCATGGATGCTGTGGAGGTTCATGCAGATCTGAGCAGTTACAGGAAAGCAGGTACTTATACGGTGCCGGTGGCCGTCACATTACCGGATGGATTTTCCTGTCCTTCCGATCTGACGGTGGATGTAAAGCTTGAAAAAGCAGATTAAAAAGAAGGAAAACAGATGAGACAGGGGAACTGCGGATAACAGCATCCCCTGCCTTTGTTGTTACATGAGGATGTGGAAAATGCGGAATCTGGAGAACAAGAAAAAATATCCGGCCATCTTGCTGCTGATCTGTCTGGCCGTGGTACTGACAGGTACAGCGATCCCGGTAAGAGAGGCACGGTCTTTGGGACTTTCCGGAGCCAATCAGGCCAATTTAAAATCAGCAACAGAAGAACTGACAGAGGGACATGAGCTGATATTTCAGGTGGACATGCCTTCGGAGACAGCCAGTCAGATTGGATTTTTCTTTACAATAAATAAACATCAGTTTACAGAAGGCGAGCTGTCGATCTGTGCATACGACGGGGAGGAGCAGATCGGTAAGACCGTTACTCCACTTACAGATATGGAAGCAGATCAGTTCTTGTTTGTGAAGTTTTCCCATTGTCCGGAGACTCTGACAGTGCGGATATCTTCTGACGCGCCTGAGGCAGGACCTTCTGTGTGGCTCAATGAGGTCACGGTCAATCCGGGAACGGCACAGATGGATGGAGGATCTATAGAGAAAAGTCTGGTCTACAATCTGACATATACCGTCATGGTACACAGGTTCCAGAAGCCGATGCTGATCGGACTGATCCTGCTGCTGGGAGGTATCGGTGTCTACGGAGCAGGCGGATTTGTACGACCTGTGAAAAAGGAAAAGATAAAGCTGCCAAAGAAAAAATGCAATCGAGTATGTCAGATGATCGGTCTTGGCTGTACCGTGCTGGCAGTGGCACTGATCTTCTTCTATCTCTATGATACGAAGATCCGGATCGCGCAGAATACAACAGAGCGGGTGACAATACTGGAGCCAGATGGGGAGACACAGGAAATCACCGAAGAGAACGCATATTATCAACAGCTGGTGCATCCAGAACAGGATTCACTGACAGGTCTTGGCGTGCGGTTCTTTGTGGAAGCGGATAACACATTGACGGATGAGGGAATCATGCATGCCAGAGTGACAGATCTGTCGACAGGAAAGGTCATGTGTGAGACAGATGTGGCTGCATCTGCCTTTATTTCCGGGGAATATGTGGGACTTCTGTTTGACGACTCTCAGACTGGCGTGGCAGATCATGACTACGAGATCGAACTTACTTTTTCGCCGGAGCTTCTGAACCGGGGCTTAAGTCTGATGACCAGCGAGGAAGGAGCCTGCGTCTGTGCGTACCTTTATTTTAATATTTTCCTGAAGAAATTTTTCTTCTTTTTATTCCTGGGTGCTGAAGCCTTTGCCTGCCTGTTTGTATATCTGACTTTTATACGGAAGACAAAGCTCACCACTGTATTTTTAGTGACGGTACTGTTCCTGGGACTGGTGTACAATGTGCTTCTTACCCCACAGATGGTGCCGGATGAAGCGAAGCACATAGATATGGCTTATCGGTACAGCAACGAGTTGCTGGGATACGAATCTCTGGGAGATACCACCTGCCTTATGAGAGCAGACGATGCGGCCATTGATTTTACATCCTCGCCGACCATTCATAATTACAGAAATGTATATTATGGACTGTTCTCTAAAGTGACAGATGACCGGATGGTAGAGACAGAGATCAACAGTAATATAGAAGGCAGCTTTCTGTTCTATGCGCCGGCGGTACTTGGCATGACGTTCGCCCGCCTGCTGGGACTGGGAACGGTTCCGATGCTGCTGATCGCCAGATACTTGAATCTGGTGGCATTTTCCCTGCTGGCATGGTTTGGCATGAAGCATCTGCCATTTGGACAGATGACCTTGTTTGTGCTGGCGATGTTACCGGTCAATCTACAGCAGTGTACATCCTTTTCCCATGATGCGATCACCCATGGGATACTCCTGCTCTATGGATGCCTTTGCCTGGAAGCTACTTACAAGGAAGAGAAGATGACCGGCCAACGGATGCTTCTGCTGGAAGTGATGGCATTGCTTCTGTTGTACTGTAAGAATGGAAGCTATGTGCCGCTTTGCCTGCTTCCAATACTGATCCCGGCGGCCCGGTTTGCCGGAAAACGGGAAAAATATCTGTCTGTGGGGGCGCTGGCAGGCATTCCGCTGCTTGCATTTGCAGGAAAGCATATGACAACAGTCAACGGAATCGTCACGACGACCGCGGCAACCAGCGTGGTCAGCACCGGAGATGGAACAGAATTTCTGACCGGTTATACCATTGGATATTTTCTGAAGGATCCGTTGGAATTTGTCTATATGATGGCAAATACATTTTTTGATAAGATTGGATTTTATCTGGAGTCACTGGTGGGTTATAAGCTTGGCTGGGTGGAGATTGAGACCTCTATGTTGGTGGTTCTGCTGTTCTGGTTCCTTTTGTTCTTGACAACGCTGGATACACAGGAGAAACAGGTGCGGATCCGCGGTTTTGAACGGTTCTGGATGATCTTCCTGTGTCTGGGCTGCACGGGGCTCATCCTTCTTGGCATGCTGTTCCAGTGGACACCTATGGGACATGTCTCCATTGAAGGGGTGCAGGGAAGATATTTTCTGCCGTTTATGCTGATCCTTCTGACAGCCGCAAGAGGCAGGTGGATCAGTCTGACCACGCGGATCGACCGGGGAATTGCAGCAGCTGCAGTGTCCGGCCAGCTTCTGACGATCATGTACGTGATCAAACAAGTGACGACGGTTTAACCTAAGAAAGAGGATAGATTATGGATAAAAAAAGACTGGCAATCAATATGGCTGCCCAGCTTCTGGCTTTTGCAGTCAATATGGGGATCAGCTTTTTCCTGGCACCCATTATTGAGGCGCAGATGGCAAATACGTACGGATTTGTGACGCTTGCCAATCAGTTTGTACTGTATGCTCAGATCGTAGTATCGGCGCTCAACACCATGGCAAGCCGTTTTGTGACGATCCACATTCATCGTGGAGAGGAAAAAGAGGCAGGAGAGTATTTCTCCTCTGTATTTTTCGGGAATGTGATCATGGCTGGCATTTTTCTGTTGCCGGCGCTGGTGATCGTGATCTTTATGGGGAACTTGCCGTTTCTGCATGTTCCGGCGGATGCGCTGCATGATGTACAGCTTTTGTGGGCTTTTGTATTTTTGAACTTTTTTCTGAGCATTATCATGTCTATTTACAGTGTATCCACTTACGCCATGAACCGGTTGGACCTCACATCCATCCGAAGCATGTATGCGGATATTTTAAGAATTATTTTCCTGTTTGGAACATTTCTGTTGTGGAGACCGGCTCTGTGGCTGGTGGGTGCAGCATCTCTGATCAGTACCTGCTACACAGCGTTCTGGAACCGCAGATATACGAGACAGCTTCTGCCAGGTATCACGGTGCGTCGGCAGGACTTCCGGTGGAAAAAAGTGTGGGAGCTGATCTCTCTGGGGGCATGGAATTCTCTGACCCGTCTTGGACAGCAGCTTCTGGACGGTGTGGATATTCTTCTGTCAGGTGCGCTGATCCTGGATGAGAGTGCTTCCATGACCATGCTGTCTCTGGCAAAAATGGTACCTACAGCCATCTCCAGCCTGATGGGCACGGTAGTGGGTGTCTTCAATCCCCAGATCACCATCGCATACGCAGAAGGTGACAAGGAAAAGCTGGTGGACATTATCAAGAGCTGCAATCGGATACTGATTTTTATTATGAGCATTCCCATTGCATTTCTGACAGCTTATGGAAGAGATTTCTACGCACTGTGGCAGCCAACGAAGGATCCTGATATGCTGCAGAGACTGTCTTTGCTGGCAGTAGGCGTGCTGTATGTAAGTATGAGTATTCAGGTGCTCTATCATGTATTTATTATTACGAAGAAAGTAAAATGGAACTCTCTGGTGGTTCTGGGATCAGGAATCTGTTCTTCGCTCCTGTCACTGATCCTGTTGTCAAAGACAGATCTTGGCGTGGCCTGTTTTCCTCTGTCCAGCATGCTTACCGGAGTTCTCCGGAATATGATCTTTACACCGATCTATGCGGCAAGATGTCTGGAGATCCGCTGGAATCGGTTTTACAGTGATATTTTCCTTGGTTTTGCGTCCATCGGTACAATTACTGTGCTGGGACTTCTGTCCAGAATGATTGTTCCAATCCATTCCTGGATAATCTTATTGTTGACAGGTGTGGTCATGGGACCGCTGGCACTGCTGGTGAATTTCTTTGTGATCCTGCGTAAACAGGAGAGAAACATGGTCATTGGCATGGTTCGTTCCCGGCTGAAAGGAGAGGCTTAAAGAGACATGTACAGTGTAGTCATTCCGGTGTACAATGCAAAAAGCAGTCTAAAACGATGCGTAGATTCCTGGCTTGCCCAGAGCAGGTCAGATCTGGAGCTTCTGCTGGTGGATGATGGTTCCACGGATGGAAGTGCCGGACTTTGTGATGAACTGGCAGACAGTGATCCAAGAATCCGTGTGATCCATCAGAAGAACAGTGGAGTCTCCGCTGCACGAAATGCAGGAATTCAGGAAGCCTGTGGGGAGTATGTACTCTTTACAGACAGTGATGATTATGTGGCGGTGGATTATCTGGAAAAGATGGCAAACTGTGTGGATAACGCCGGCGCAGATCTGGCCTTATGTGGATTTCATCATTTATTTGAGGGCGCAGATATTCCCAAGAGTCCCCGAAGCGGCGTCTGGGAACTGCAGCATTTTAAAGAGACGTTTCTGGAGCTTTACAGCATGAGCTATCTTAATATGCCCTGGAATAAATTATACCGAAAAGACTTGATGAGAACATTTGATACATCCTTAAGTCTTGGGGAAGACCTGTTGTTTAATCTGGATTATCTGAGCAGATGCAAAAAGATAGCAGTGCTTTCTGACAAGCTTTGTTATTATATTCAAGATCTTCAGAAGACCAGTCTTTCATCGGTGGTGAGAACGAACCGGCTGGAGCTGGCGCGCAGAGTCTGTGAGGCTGCGGAAGCATTCTACGAGAAGACATGGGGAGAGCACTGTCCGAATGGACAGATCTTTACACGCTATATGAATGAAGTACTGGATGAATGTGAAAAGCTGCCCCTGCAGAAAGAACTATCTTATCAGGAGAAGATTGAGACGATCCGACAATATGCTCAGGATGACTGGGTGAGAACCCGTGGAGGAGAAGCAAGGCTTACCCTTACGGATTACCGGATATTATTTCCGTTTCTTCGAAATAACAGACCCCGAATGGTCTATGCATTATGTGTTATGAGAAACTGGCTGGTAACGATTGTTCATTGGATACGGAGGAGAGAAAGATGACAGAACCTTTAATCAGCATCATAGTACCGGTGTACCGGGTGGAAAGCTATCTTTCCCGTTGTGTGGACAGTCTGCTTGCACAGACCTATCAGAATCTGGAAATCATCCTGGTGGATGATGGGTCTCCGGATCAGTGCCCGCAGATCTGTGAAGATTATGCAAAAAAAGAGGAACGGATCCATGTGATCCATCAGGAGAACCGGGGGCTTT
Source organism: Hominiventricola aquisgranensis (assembly GCF_040096225.1). Taxonomy (NCBI): domain Bacteria; kingdom Bacillati; phylum Bacillota; class Clostridia; order Lachnospirales; family Lachnospiraceae; genus Hominiventricola; species Hominiventricola aquisgranensis. The sequence continues at coordinate 49,954 of NZ_JBBMFC010000020.1, forward strand.
CCGGTGCCAGAAATGCTGGCATCGATGTGGCAAAAGGTGAGTATCTGGCATTTGTGGATTCTGATGATTATGTGTCGGATGACTATATTCAGGTTATGTATGATGCGATCAAGGCCACAGGCTGTGCAATCAGCCAGTGCCGTTTTACTTATACAAAGGGAGAAAAGCTAAAAGAGAACCGTGGAACCGGTGCTTTTCGAATCTATCGCGGCAACAGCCTGATGGAAAAGCTTTATGGAAATGAAGAGGAAGCTACCTGGTTTGTGGTGGCATGGAACAAGCTGTATCGCAGGGATCTCTTCGAGACCATCCGTTATCCGGAAGGCAGAATCCATGAAGATGAGGCGACCACCTATCTGCTTTTTGATGAGGCGAAGAAGCTGGTATTTGTAGATCGTGTGTTATATGGATATTTTACAGAAAATACAGGAAGCATTACAGCTATATTTTCCAGAAAACGGCTGCAGTGGCTGGAGGCGCAGGAGGAACGGATCAGATTCTTTGATGAGCATGGATATACCGGTCTCATGCCGTCTGCTTATCGAAAATTATGTGATGCATGTATTACTTTTTATTTCCGTTGCACAGATAATGTGGAAGAAGCAGCAGCGCTTAAAAAGGAACTGAAGGACAGACTGAAAGCTTATGAACAGCAGGGGGCAGAATGGATCGAAAAGCTTCCGGCTAGGACAAGAATGGGATATAAACTGTTTGAGATCTGCCCGGCAATTTACGGAAAACTGCTGAGTCGGATGCAGGAGGCAGGATGAGAGAGAAGATCAGTGTGATCGTGCCGGTGTATGGCGTTGAAAAGATGCTGGCACGCTGCGTGGAGAGTATTCTGGCGCAGACCTATGAAAATATAGAATTGGTGCTGGTGGACGATGGATCTCCGGATCAGTGTCCGGCGATCTGCGACCAGTATGCAGAAAAATATAAAAATATCGTGGTGATCCACAAGAAAAACGGTGGACTGACTTCAGCCTGGAAAGCAGGCGTGACTGCTGCTACTGGTGATCTGCTTGGTTTTGTGGACAGCGATGATTGGATCGATCCGGATATGTATGAGCGTCTGTATGGGACCATGGAGAGATACGACGCGGATCTGTCTATGGCAGGTCTGGTATTTGATTATGAAGATAAGAACTATCCGCCTCGCAGAGAGGGGAACCGTCTGGAGCAGGAGTTCTATGATGAACAGAGCTGGCATGCTTTATTTCCGGTACTGTTAAATGACGGCAGTTTTATCGGCAGAACGATCCAGCCATCCCGCGTGACCAAGCTGTTCCGGAGAAAGCTGGTGGAACCCAATCTTCCTCTGTGGGATGACAGGGTATCTGTGGGAGAGGACCTTCAGATGGTATTTGCAGCGGCACTGGATGCCAGAAAAGTCTGTGTCGTGCAGGACTATTATCCCTACCATTACTGGTATAATATGTCTTCTATGACCGGCCAGTATGATGGGAAATATTTAGGAAAGATCAAACTGCTGCGGGAGAGGCTGGAAGCTATTTCTGATGACAAGGGCATCTATGATTTTGCCCCACAGATCCGCAATGATTTTTTGAGTCTGGCAGTGATGGCGGTAAAAAATGAGATCTGGAGGAACAAGAAAGATTCTGTCGGACAGATCCTGAAAAATGTACGGAGCATGTGTAAAGACCCGCAGGTGCAGGAAGCGGTGGGGCATCACACGATGAATCAGATTGGAATCTCAGTGAAACTGTATCTCTTCTTTATAAAACATGCCCTTGCCCTGCCCTGTTATTTGGTTACAGAAATATTTTTCTCACTTTATTATGGAATATTTGCAAGAATTCAGAATCGGAGGAAACATGGATAGAAAACTGATTTTTTTAGATATAGACGGAACGATTCTGGCACATGGGGAAGAAGTACACCCGGCAGTGCTGGAGGGGCTTCGGAGAGCAAGGAATAAGGGACATATGGTATTTATCAGTACAGGACGGTCTCATGGCAGTGTACCTCCTGAGATCCTTGATATGGAGACAGATGGTCTGATCTGCAGTGCGGGAAGCGATATCTGGATCCATGGACAGCGTGCGTGGAGTGCGGCACTGGACACAGCACTCGTGGAGAAGGCCTGTGAAGTGCTGGATCGTCTGGATGCGATCTGTCTGCTGGAGGGCAGTGAGAATATCTATATGTCAGAACGCGGAGGTGATTTCCTTCGTGAAAAAGACAAGCCAGGAGATAACTCTGAGCTGGCCCGATGGAAATTCTATTTCCGGACAGCAGGGAATTTGCTACCGATCAAAGAATGGCGCCAGACGCATATACCGATTCCGAAGGTGACCTTTCTGGTCTGGGGAAAAGAGCGGATGGAGCAGTTGATCGAAGAACTGAAGCAGGATTTCTACATTGCTTTTTTTGAGACAACTACAGAAGGAGTATATAACGGAGAACTGATCTCCTTGACAGAGAATAAGGGAACAGCGATCCGAAGAACGGCAGAGCTTCTTCATGAAAATGCGGACAACACCATAGCATTCGGTGACAGTATGAATGATTATCAGATGATCCGGGATGCAGCCTGTGGAGTTGCCATGGGCAATGCAGATGAGAAGCTGAAAGCGATTGCAGACAGAGTCTGCGAGACTGTCTGGGAAGATGGCGTGATCTGTGAACTGAAGCGGATGCACATCATATAGCAATATAAAACAAGATCCATACACATAGCTGCTGAATATGTGTATGGATCTGCATCATTTAAAAACCATTTTCAATACAATTGTTAATCAGCGCTGGCGTATTCACCAGATGATTTCGGAAATCTTCAATGAGGATCTGGCGGTCCTCCATAGTAATATAATCTTTCTCCTCCAGTGGGGAGCTGTTCACGGAGTACATCAGATATCCGGTGAATGCTTCTGACTGGAAATCATAGGCGGCCTCATCATGCATTCGCTCTTCTTCCTTTGCAAAAACAGAATCGATGACTTCCGGTGTAAAGGCATCTTCTTCCATCTGATAGATGAGATCCGTAAATTCTTTTTTGTATTCCGGATTTTTCAGCAATGCCGGAAGGATATTGTGATAATCGGCACTTTGGGTGGCCTGCTCAAAATTCATTACGACCAGATCAGAAAAACTGCCGATCCAGTCAAGATCGAACAGGAAAAATCGCCACTTTCCATCCTGATAGGGAAGACCGTTATCTTTGCAACGCCATACACGGAGATTATTATCCAGCCAGTCTCCGTTGCCAAGCAGCAGATTTACTGCATAATATTGCAGACATTGATGGACATCCAGCTGAGCTTCCACCTGTTCGATCACAGAAGGATCGGTCATATCTGCATTTTGCAGAAAATCTACAAACGTCAGATAGGATGCAAGGATCTCTGGTCTGGATTGCGTACCGGTCTTTTCTTCTTCAAATACAGAGACTACTTCAATATCCTCTTTTTTCTCAATATTGTAGAGCTCTGCCAGCGCGTTGTCGGTCTTTGCCGGCATCAGAAAATAAGCACCCTGATATTTGCCGTTGATATAGACAGCTGCAGGCGTGGTTGGGGATGCATCTACGATCCCTGCTTTCCTGGCCAGAGAATAACCAACGCTGTTGTGGATTCCGGTGGAGTCCATGGCAAGACGGACAGAATGAAGAATAAAGGAACTGTATTCCTGGATGGGCTTCGTAGCTCCATCCAGTGTGGTGCGTCCGTTCCACAGATCATAGGTAAATTTTGGATGCTGTTTATCGTATTCTATTCTGGCAATCACGCGGAAGGATTTGCGGATCGCATTTCTGGAGGTGGCACCGCTGATCCGAAGTCCTGCATTCTGAGCAATCAGAGGAGTTCCGCTCTGGTCGTATACAAAGACCTGAATCTCACATTCGCCTTCTCTGCCGGAACACATATATCTGGCAGACAGAAGGCCATTCTCTTCACCGTAAAGGGTGTCATTATCTGCTTGGATCGAAACAATAAGTCCAGGAAAAGATTCCCGGCTGGCAAAGATGTCTTCTGCGTAAGTATCATAAGCTGCCCGGCTGTAAACCTCGCGTGCTTCCGGGGTGTCGGAGGCAATACGGCGAAAGCCAAAGCATGAGAAAAGTAAAACGAAAGACAGGATTAATAAAGAGAAAACGGAAAGCTTCTGTTTCATGATTTTATCCCTTGTCGATTGATCGGATTCAGAGTTACATATACAAAACTCTGAACTTATAATATAAATTTTATATAAATAGAAAGTAGAGTTCAAGGAAAACGCCGGAAAACTTTGTAAATGTGACAAAACAGGGATATTTGGTTTACCTTTGGTTGACAAATATCGTGTAAAATAATAAAGTTATCGAAAAAAGTGGAAGGAGATATGATGTGAGAAAAGAAAATCTCAATTCCGTAATAAACTGGATCTGTGCAGCATTGGCATGTTTTGCACTGATGGTGAGTATGAATGCAGATCTTTCCGGGATCAGTGCAGAAGCAGCAGGCGGCGGCCTGTGGACTTTGCTGGCAGCGAATATAAAAAAACTGGAATATATTTTGCCGACCTTCTCCTATCGGGACGCTTTTTTTGCATTGATGATCCTGTTCTTTTTCTATAAAGTTCCGTGCCGCTGGCCGGAGCATGTGCCGCGTCTGTCATGCAGGATTCCGGCGGTACTGACAGCTTTTTTTCTGGTATTTGGGTATAGCTTCCGCTACACCAACTCCTGGGATCTGATCTTTATGGATTCGTTCCATTTGCTGATCTCTGGGGTTGTGTTTGCAGGATATTATGTACTTGCAGTGCGTCTGTTTCAGATGGTGATCAGATATCTGTGCAAAAAAGCGCAGGAAAGTAATACATCCTGTGGAAAATGGACGACACTGCTCTTTGAGACTCATGCATTTGCAGGACCGCTGCTGGTAATCATGATTTTCTGGAGTCCATACATTCTGGCAAAATTTCCGGGAGCGTCCATGCCGGAGACGCTGGCAGAGATGCGCCAGTTCTACTGGGGAACCATCAACAACTATTACCCGCCGCTTCATACGATCATGCTGAGCCTGATTATGCAGCTTGGCAATCTGCTAGGTTCCTATACATTGGGATTTTTCCTGAACCTGGTACTGCAGCTTGCCATGCTCTTGTCTGCCTTTTCCTATGGGTTCCTGTTGATGAAACGATGGAAGACGCCGTATCTGTTCCGCTATCTGGCATTGGGCATCATCTGCATGACCCAGTTCTTCCCTATGGAATCTACGGTGGTGGAGAAGGACATTCCGTATACAGCCTGTGTTGTATTTTTGATGCTTCTTCTGGCAGAACTGGTGCGGACCATAAAGGATTCGGAGCCACTTTCAAAGAAACAGATTGCAGGACTGATCCTTGTATGTCTGGGCACAGCAGGATTCCGTAATGAAGGCATCTATCTGGCGCTGGTATCCGCAGTGGCAGCGATCGCCTATGGCTGGTCTGTGATCGGAAAAGAGAACCTGAAAAAGTGGAAGAGTATTCTGGTTGCATTTCTGATTCCAGTGGTATTGATCCTGGGATACCAGAAGGTGCTTCTTCCGGCATGCGGGGTGGAGGATAACGGACCAAAGGAAGCATTGTCCATTCCTTTTCAACAGACGGCAAGATATGTAAGAGATTATGGTACAGAGGTGACAGCAGAAGAGGCGGAGATCATTGGAAAGGTGCTGGATTATGAGAATCTGGCAGAACTTTATGATCCAATCACCTCAGATCCGGTAAAATATACCTACCATGCAGAGACAACAGGTGAGTTGCTCGATTATTTCCGCGTATGGGCGATCCAGCTTGTGAAGCATCCGGCCAATGCGGTGGAAGCGACCATGAACAATGCTTATGGCTGGTTCTATCAGGAAGGATATACGCAGAATTATATGATGACTTCCAGAATTGACGGGCAGGATGTGCGCTGGGAGATCAATCAGCCTACAAAACTGGCCGGTGTCCGCCAGGTTATGGAACGGGTGGCAAAATTATTGTCCCGTGTGCCAGTGCTCAACTGGTTTGAAAATGCGGGAATGGTTTCCATGATGCTGATCCTTCTGGTGGCAGTATGGATCGGAGCAGGAAGAAAGCGGTATCTGGTGGCGGTAAGTCCATTGATCGTGGCGGTGCTGGTATGCATTGCTGGTCCGACATTCAATTATCAGATGCGGTATATTATGCCGGTGATGTTCAGTGTACCGTTTCTGGCAGGATTATTTGTGCAGAGTATGCGCGAATTGTAATAGAAGAGTACAAAGGAAGACATGATTAAGGCGGTGTAAGGATTTATTCTAAAAATTCTTACACCGCCTATTTAACTGTTATTTCCAATGGACTGTGACCTCATTTCTTGAAATCTATGTATTTATAGTCGCTTCCGACATTTTTTATTTTATCGTCTTATATGACTTTTCCAGTTTTCTCAACTGTTCATGTGGTTTTTTTATTAACAAGGTATATTTCCGTTACCTTCTATATCACTTACATGTGATTCCTGTTATCTAAACAAGGTTCTTAATTAAATAAATGTTATTCAGTTTTTAAAAGTAATCTTCGTATGCCGGTGGACCGTACCATCCTTTCTGATATATTATGGGGTGTTACGTTAAGTTTTGGTTGGACTCTCCTCCTTTTCATGCTCCGTTCGATGGATTATTTTTCTTTTTCGTTCTCTGTTGTTTTATGAGTTTATTATAACATGAAAAAATGATTTGTCAATATATTTTTATAAAAAATATAAATTATCTGATTTGAATAGAAAATAATAAAAATACACAGATAGAATGTACGCCATAGACAAACACCTGTCATTGACAGAGCATAAAGCCTTTGGTAGACTGTTACGAGAACAGAAACGAGGTGTATCATGCAGTATCGTAGTGACAGAAAAGGAACGAAGCTCTCCGTTCTGGGATATGGGTGCTTACGGTTTACCAAAGAAAATGGAAAAATAGATATTGATAAAACGGAAAAAGAGATCATGGAAGCAATCCGTTCAGGTGTCAATTATTTTGATACCGCTTATGTGTATGGAGGAAGTGAGGCTGCACTGGGCGAGATCCTTGAACGTAATGGGGTGCGGGAGCAGGTCTATATTGCGACCAAGCTACCCCATTATCTGATCAAGTCCAAGGCAGGTCTGGAGAAATGCTTTCAGGAACAGTTGAAGAGGCTCAGGACTGACCATGTGGATTATTATCTCATGCATATGCTCAATGATGTGCAGACCTGGCAGGGACTGTGTGCCAAAGGTGTAGATCAGTGGATCAGGGAAAAGCAGGCTTCCGGGCAGATCGGCAGTATCGGATTTTCTTATCACGGAAACAGTGCTAATTTCAAAGAGCTTCTGGATGCATATGACTGGGATTTCTGCCAGATTCAGTATAATTATCTGGATGAGCATACCCAGGCGGGGCGGGAAGGCCTTCTCTATGCAGAAAGCAAAGGAATTCCGGTCATTATCATGGAACCTCTGCGGGGCGGAAGATTAGTACAGCTTCTGCCGGAAGAGGCAAAGCTGTTATTTGCAGAAGCAGTGCCGAAGCGGACTCCGGCAGAGTGGGCATTTCGCTGGCTGTGGAATCAGACCGGGGTTACGGTGGTATTGTCTGGTATGAATTCGTTGGAAATGGTGCAACAGAACGTACAGGTGGCATCGGAATCCAAGGCAGGAGAACTGACAGGGGAACAGATGGAGCTTTATGAAAAGGTCAGACAGGAAATCAATCGGAAAATCAAGGTGGGATGCACTGCCTGCGGTTATTGTATGCCCTGCCCGAAAGGAATCGATATTCCGGGAACTTTCCGTTGCTATAATGAACTGTATACGGGAAGCCGGAAAGCCGGAAAAAAAGAATATCTGATGACCACAGCATTTCGGAAGAAGCAGAATCCGGCGTCTGGTTGTGCTCAGTGTGGAAAATGTGAGCAGCATTGTCCGCAGCAGATTCCTATCCGGCAGAAATTAAAAGAAGCTTCCAGAGAACTGGAAGATCCAAGATATAAGTTTATGTCATTTGTAGTAAAGCACCTGCGGATCTGGCAGTAGTTTTTGATGAGAGACAGAAAGGACGAACAGAAGATGAAGAAGAATGTGACATTGATCGGTATGCCTGGTTCTGGAAAAAGTACAGTAGGAGTAGTTCTTGCAAAAGTGCTGGGGTATCATTTCGTGGATTCGGATCTGGTAATCCAGGAACAGACCGGAAAGCTTCTGCATGAACTGATCACAGAATATGGTGACGAAGGATTTCTGGAAATTGAAAATAAAGTAAATGCGGGTCTTCAGGTAGAGAAGTCTGTGATTGCCACAGGAGGAAGTGCGGTATTCGGAGAAGAAGCCATGGAGCATTTACGAGAGATCTCTACGGTCGTGTATCTGAAGCTGTCTTATCCCAATCTGAAAAAACGTCTGGGAGACTTGAAAAAGCGCGGCGTTGTGCTGAAACCAGGTCAGACGCTGGAGGATCTGCTGGAATACCGGACTCCTTACTATGAAAAATATGCACATGTGGTAGTAGATGAGGAAGATATGGATATCCGTGGTGTGGTGGAGACGATCACCAGTCTTCTGGAAGAGGTGTAAAAACATCATTGGCACAAACTGGATCTGCAAATGAGGGCTTGACAATCCAGCGGTTATCGCCTAGAATAGCCGTATATTGACAGGCGATGAAAAGAATAAGTAGTGATCCATGGGAAGCCACAGAGAGCTGCCGGCAGGTGAGAGGCGCGGAGAAACAGGATCATGAATACCTCTTGGAGCTTCTCTCTGAAACAATTTATTGTGGGTAGGAGACGACGGCGGCACCCGATATCGTGCGAGGGTATCTGAAGGATGTTTGTGTATGCAAGAATAATTGTATTTTCATTCAGACAGCATGTACCCGGTGAGGCAGTGCGTGTGAGCGTACTGTGAAAAAAGGTGGTAACACGGGATTCTATCACTCCCGTCCTTTGTAAGAAGGGCGGGAGTATTTTTATGCAAAAATATGTGGAAAGCTTCTGTCCGAGTCACATATTTCTATGGAGAAAAAAGGAGAACAAAGATGCAGGTTTATGACGAACTGGTAGCCCGGGGACTGATCGCCCAGGTAACAAACGAAGATGAGATCAGAGAGATGGTAAATAACGGAAAGGCAGTATTTTATATTGGATTTGACCCGACTGCTGACAGCCTTCATGTAGGACATTTCATGGCACTGTGTCTGATGAAGAGACTGCAGATGGCAGGCAACAAACCAATCGCCCTGATCGGCGGCGGTACTGCTATGATCGGAGACCCGTCAGGTCGTACGGATATGCGTCAGATGATGACGAAAGAGACTATTCAGCACAACTGCGACTGTTTCAAAAAGCAGATGAGCAAATTCATCGATTTTTCAGATGGTAAAGCAATCATGGTAAATAACGCGGACTGGCTGCTTCCGTTGAATTACATTGAGATGCTCAGAGACGTTGGAGCACATTTCAGCGTGAATCGTATGCTGACCGCTGAATGTTACAAGAAGAGAATGGAGAAAGGTTTAAGCTTCCTGGAGTTCAACTACATGATCATGCAGAGCTACGATTTCTATATGCTGTATCAGAAATACGGCTGTAATATGCAGTTTGGTGGCGATGACCAGTGGTCCAACATGCTGGGAGGAACTGAGCTGATCAGAAGAAAGCTTGGAAAAGATGCACATGCCATGACTATCACCCTTCTGCTGAACTCTGAAGGAAACAAGATGGGTAAGACTGCTAAAGGCGCTGTATGGCTGGATCCGGAAAAGACTTCCCCGTACGAGTTTTACCAGTACTGGAGAAATGTTTCCGATGCAGATGTGCTCAAGTGCCTGCGTATGCTCACATTCCTGCCGCTGGAGCAGATCGATGAGATGGATAAGTGGGAAGGAAGTCAGCTGAACGAAGCAAAAGAGATCCTGGCATATGAACTGACCAAGCTGGTTCACAGTGAGGAAGAAGCAAAGAAAGCGCAGGAAAGTGCACGTGCACTGTTCGGAGCAGGTGCAGGCGACGGATCTGACGCACCGGTTGCAGAGCTTTCCGAAGAGGATTTCAAAGACGGACAGGTAGATATCCTGACCATCGTGCATAAAGCTGGTCTGGCAGCATCACGTTCTGAGGCAAGAAGAAATGTACAGCAGGGCGGCGTGACTGTTGATGGAGAGAAAGTAACCGATATTGCTGCAGCTTATACCAGGGAGCAGTTACAGACAGGTCTTCTTGTAAAACGTGGAAAGAAGAACTTTAAGAAAGTGATCGTGAAATAAACATGGCAAGACAGGAAAAAGCAGGGCAGGCGCAAGTCTGCCCTCTTGCTAAAAAATGCGGTGGCTGTGATTATCAGGGAATCGCATACGAAGAGCAGTTAAAGAAAAAAGAACAGACGGTGAAAAAACTCATGAAGGGTATGGGTGAGATCCTGCCAATCATCGGTGCAGAAGATCCCTATTGTTACCGTAATAAAGTTCATGCAGTATTTTCCAGAAGACGAAATGGTGAGATTGTCTCCGGTATTTATCAGGAGGGAACCCATAAGGTGGTTCCGGTGGAAACCTGTCAGATTGAGGATCAGAAGGCAGATGCCATCATCGGAACGATCCGGGGCCTTCTGAAATCCTTCAAGATCAAGGTCTATGATGAGGATACGGATTATGGTCTGCTTCGTCATGTACTGATCCGTACCGGTGCGAAGACCGGTCAGATCATGGTAGTGCTGGTGACCCGTTCTCCGATCTTTCCGTCTAAAAATAATTTTGTCAAAGCACTACGGGCAGTCCACCCGGAGATCAGTACGGTAGTCTTAAATGTAAATGAACGCAAGACCAGTATGGTGCTGGGGGCAAGAAATATTACCTTATATGGAAAAGGATATATAGAGGATGAGCTGTGCGGATGCCGGTTCCGGATCTCGCCAACATCCTTTTATCAGATTAATCCAGCGCAGACAGAGAAGCTCTATAAGACAGCCATGATGCTGGCGCGCCTGAATAAGAGAAATGTGGTGGTGGATGCTTACTGTGGAATCGGAACCATTGGTATGGTAGCGGCAAAGACTGTAAAAGAAGTGATCGGTGTGGAACTCAATGGCGAAGCAGTACGGGATGCAAAAGTGAATGCGCATCTTAACAATATGAATAATATTCGCTTTGTAGAAGGAGATGCCGGTGTCTTTCTGGAAGGTATGGCTGACCGGGAAGAGACTGTAGATGTGGTCTTCATGGATCCGCCGAGAAGTGGAAGCAGTGAAGCATTTTTGCAGTCTCTGCTTGTGATCCGCCCGAAGAAGATCGTCTATATTTCCTGCGAGCCACAGACGCAGGCAAGAGACTTGCAGGCTTTGAAAAAAGATTATAAAATAGAAGCGATTCAGCCAGTGGACATGTTCCCTATGACCGAGAAGATCGAGACCGTGGTACTGCTGACGAGAAAAGAGTAGCATAGAATAAGGGGTGTAAAAATGGATAAAACATACAGGATCCTGGTGATCAATCCGGGATCTACATCGACGAAGCTTTCCATGTTTAAAAATGAGACATGCTTATTTACGGAAGATGTTTTTCATGATTCATCGGTATTGAAGCGATTTCCTACCATCAATGACCAGTTGCATTATCGCATGGAAGTAGTTGATAAATTTCTGAAAGATGGAAATATTGACCTGACCGGAGTGGATGCCATCGTTGGAAGAGGCGGTGGATGCTATTCCGTGGAAGGCGGTATCTACAAGATTGATGATCGTCTGATCCAGGATACCAAGGCTGCAAAGGGTGGACTTTATCATTCTTCCATGCTGGGCGTGCAGATGGCAGATGTCCTTCATAAAAAATACGGCGGCATCATGATCATGATGAATCCGCCTATTGTAGATGAACTCTGCGACTTGGCCCGTGTGACCGGAGTAGATGGCGTTTACCGTCGTGCAGTGTGCCATGCGCTGAATCTGAAAGAGACAGCCAGAAGACATGCCATCAGCCTTGGAAAAAAATATGAAGACTGCAATTTCATCGTCTGCCATATTGACGGTGGAATCTCTATCACTGCCCACAAAAAAGGAAAAATGATCGACGGAAATGACGCAGGCGGTGGAGAGGGACCATTTACCCCAACCCGAATGGGAACCATGGCGGTGACAGATATTACCCGTTATTTCTGGGATAAGACACCGGCGGAGATGAAATCTCTCTGCAGCCAGACCGGAGGGTTAAGCAGTTATTTTGGAACATCCAACTCTGATATCATTCACAAGATGGTGGAAGAAGGAGACAAAAAGGCTACCCGTGTCTGGAATGCCATGATCTATCAGGTGATCAAATATATTGGTTCTATGAGTACAGTGCTGCAGGGAAAAGTAGACGGAATCGTGCTGACCGGTGGATTGCTTCGCTTCCCGGAGGTAGAAGAAAAGATTCGCGAGAGCTGTGGCTGGATCGCACCGGTGACTTCCTACCCAGGTGAATTTGAGCAGGAAGCCATGGCATTTGGTGCACTCCGGGTACTTCGCGGAGAAGAGGAAGCGAAGATCTATCCAGGCAAACCAGTGTGGGATGGATTTAAGGATTGAAAAAAAGAATCGTATTCTCGCTTTGAATTGCTGAGGGTACGTTGAGGTTCTCTTTTGATCAGCTGGCAGAGTTGTTTACCAGACTCTTCACATGTTCGATGAAACTCTCAGCAGTACGTGACAACTGATGAGTTTTATTCCAGATCAATGCGTAGGAAGCCATGGCGTCCGGATGATCGATCCTGCGGATACAGGAACCGGCATTATGTGCCATATTGGCAATAGAAGCCGGATAGATGGCAACACCAACTCCACATCGACTTAATTCACAGGCGTTCATCATATGGGCAATACGACCTCGTATGACGGGCGTCTTTCCTGTTTCAATAAACCATTTATCGATCTCACTTTTCCGGGATTCACGGGAGGGAATCAGAAGCTCATAAGGAATGAGCTCTTCTGGTGCAAGCGGTTCGTCCTTATGGAGAGCTAATGGATGATCTTCCGGAAATACAGCAACCCATGGTTCCTGAAAGACGGGGAGAACTTCGTAGCCTTCTTTGTTATAAGGAGCAGTGATCATGGCCACTTCACACAGTCCCTTGGAGACTCTGGCATGTACATCATCGGTATTGCCGTTCCACAGATTGTACTGCACATGAGGATGCTTCTTCTGGAAAGAGGAGATCCACTGGGCAAAGAGCCGGGGACCACAGCCCTCCACGGAAGCGATATAAAGTGTGCCTTGCAGCCCCTCCTTCACTTCGCGAACTTCTTCAGAAGAGCGGCTGACCAGATCAAGAATCTGATTGGCATACTGAAGAAACAGTTCGCCTTCTTTTGTAAGGGTGATCTTATGGGGGCTTCTCATAAACAGCTTTGTATCAAGCTCCTGTTCCAGATCCTGAATCTGACGACTTAGAGGCGGCTGGGCAATGTTGAGCTTTTCTGCAGCTCTGGTAAAGCTCTTCTCTTCTGCAACTGCTTTAAAATAGCGGATATGGCGTAATTCCATAGCGTGGCTCCTTTACGAATAATACCTGAAAAGTATTGATATATTTTCATTATATATACCATGAAAATGAAATGCAAGAGATGGGTTTTTACAGCGTGTGAACAATATATGAATAATTTGTAAAAAAAGTTTGAAAAAGTTGTTGACATTTATGCTCGAGAATGGTACTATAGTCGAGCTGACTGCGAGAACGGCTGGTAACACACAGACAGTTAATCACATAACAACAAACAGCTTTGAAAAAAATTAAAAAAGTTGTTGACAAGATACGACAGAGTGTGATAAGATATCAGAGTTGCTGCTGAAGCAACGAGATAAGACATGAACCTTGATAATTAAATAGTGCTTTGAAAATCTTCGAAAATTTGCGCATGAAATAAAAATGCAGCTTGCTAGCATTTTTATGATTGTGCACCTGCGAACGAAGTTCGCGGGCTTTGAACAGATTTTAAACGAACAGCTTTAACTTATATAAGTCAAAGCAACCTAGAAACAGTAACGGATAGAACAGCCAAGTGTTGTT
>NZ_JBBMFC010000021.1:0-62548 GCF_040096225.1 Hominiventricola aquisgranensis
TGACATCATTATATCAGAAAAGCGGTTCTAACAATAGCAAAACCCCGCAAAAGCGGGGCTTTGTCTACAGTCTGAGAGGCATTCTTTTATAGAGTGCCTCTAATTTTTTGCGACAAATTATTTATGGATATATGAAAGCTTTTCTAATAATCTTCATCAAATCTTTATTTTTTCTTTGTAATCTGTTTTCAGATTGAAAAATATCTATGGCAACAAAATAAAAAACAAATTTATATATAGGTAAAGGAAAGGGAAAAATAATGGAAATGATGCTTAAAACTAACGAACTTTGTAAGACATTTAAAGATCAGAAGGCGGTAAATAAAGTATCGCTGAATATACCAAAGGGTTGTGTATATGGCCTCCTTGGACCAAACGGAGCAGGAAAGTCGACAACACTAAAGATGATAACCGGAATCATGAAGCCTACAGATGGTGAGATAATCTATGACGGAAAGCCATGGAGCAGAGCAATTCTTGAAGAGATTGGAGCACTCATCGAAAATCCTCCAATCTATGAAAATCTTACAGCAAGAGAGAATCTTGAAGTAAGAGCTATTCTTCTTGGGGTGGCAAAGAGCCGAATCGATGAAGTTTTAAAAACAGTTTCACTTACAAATACAGGAAAAAAGAAGGCTGGTCAGTTTTCGCTGGGAATGAAGCAAAGACTTGGAATCGCACTTGCACTTCTTGCAAATCCCAAGCTCCTTATTCTGGATGAGCCTACAAACGGACTTGACCCAATCGGAATTGAAGAGCTTAGAGAACTTATAAAAACCTTCCCTGAGCAGGGAATTACCGTGATTTTGTCAAGCCATATTCTCTCAGAGGTTCAGATGTGTGCTGATTATATCGGAATAATCTCAGACGGAGTACTTGGATATGAAGGTAAGCTTCTTCCGGGACAGAATCTTGAAGAGCTCTTTATGGATGTTGTTAAGAAAAATCGTAAGCTTCAGAATATCGAATAAAGAACGTAAATTACTAACTATCTGACAGATTAGATGAAAGGACTAAAGCAATGACTAATATAATAAGAGCGGAATTTTTAAAATCAAAGAGAACTATGAGTAGTAAACTCATAGTTGTATTTCCAATAATTACATTTGTAATGGCATTTGTGCTTACGTTAGGAATGACCAATGCCTACGCAGAGAGCGCATGGAACTGGTGGTATGTACTTCTTCTTCCTGGTATGATTGCTATCGTAAGCTACCTTTCTGTAATTAGAGAAAAGAAAAACGGATACTACAACATCAAGACTCTTCCAATGGAAAAAAGAAAACTGATGTTTGGGAAAATTGCTTATCTTGGAATCCTTGTTCTTGTATCAAATGTAGTACTTTTTGCAGGAGCTACCGTGGGGGGAGCTATTTTAACAACAAGTATTCCTGTAATTGGAGCAGCTATAACGGTTGTCGTTCTAACTATCACAGAGCTTTGGCAGATACCACTGTTCTTATTCTTAGGTGAAAAATTTGGAATGGTAGTAGAACTTATGGTTTGTCTGTTTATAAATGTGCTTGGAATTATCGTAGCACCTTCAGAAAAATGGTTTATACTGGTCTCTGCGATATCCATGAGAGTTGTTACGCCGCTTTTGCATGTACTTCCAAATGGATTGAGAGCGCAGGCAGGGGAACCACTTCTTAGTTCCTTCGTAATTCTTCCTGGAATTCTCATTGCACTCGCCCATTTTATGCTTTTAACTTATCTATACCTTAACTGGTTTGAAAAAAGAGAGGTGAAATAATAATGTTTACCAGATGTCTTCGCGCAGATTTTTATAAGATGAAAAGAAGTTCCGTAATAATTGCTCATATTATAATCCCGATTGTGGTAAGTGCAGTGTTTCTTGCTTATTATGCGATTTCCGGATGGAATGAAACAGATAAGATAACTGCTTTTTATGAGACTCTTGGATCTGCATTTCCTGTATTGATTGGAATATTCATTGCTAGTACAATGGAGCAGGAGCAAAATGCCGGGGCATTCCAAAATCTTCTTACTTTAAGAAGTAGGACAGCAGCGCTCTTTTCTAAGGTAGTGACATTACTTGTGTTTGGTCTCTTTGCCTTGTTGTTTACGGCGGTTATATTCGGATTTGGCTTTAACATGATACATGGACATAGTATCGCTTCAATGGGGCTTTTTGTTAGAGCAGTCCTTGTGATGTGGCTTTCCGCAATCCCACTTTATCTGATATTTGAGATTTTTGCATTTGTTTTTGGAAAAGCTTTTGCAATAGGTGCAGGTTTGATTTCGGGACTTATCAGTGCACTTTTCCTTACTGATATTGGAATGTATGTCTGGAAGATTGTACCACTTTCATGGACAGCCAGAATTCCTGAAACATTCCTTGCATACGAGCTTGCGGATAGGGGAGCACTTTCTGAAATAAAGTCGCATGCACCGATTTACCTGGTAGTTGTTGCTGTATGCTTTGCAGGATATTTTGCTTTTGCTACAAACTATGAGGGTAGTAAAATATCTGAATAATCAGCTTCAAATATAATGAAATAGAGGATGAAAAAAGAATATGGCAAACATACTTGCGGTTGACGACGAAAAAGCCATTTTAAACATGATTGAGAGTATTCTTGTTAAAGACTCTCACACCGTTACAAAAATTGATGAACCTACGAAAATTGAGATGGATAAGCTCTCACACTTCGACCTAATATTACTGGACGTGATGATGCCTGGAATTGACGGTTTTGAGCTTTGCTCGAAGATAAGAAATGTGGTTGATTGTCCGATTTTATTTATCACTGCAAAGACGGATGAGGGAAGTCTTGTAAATGGACTTGCCCTTGGTGCAGATGATTATATCTGTAAGCCCTTCGGAGTAATGGAGCTTCGTGCAAGGATTGGAGCACACCTTCGAAGAGAAAAACGTGAGCATGTGGCAAGACTTGCTCTTGGCAGAATATGCTTTATGCTTGAAGCACGAAAGATGATGATTGATGAAAAGGAAATAAGTCTTACAAAGGCAGAGTATGACATATGCGAGTTTTTGGCAAAGAACCGCGGACAGATTTTTTCAAAGGAACAGATATTGGAAAAGGTGTTAGGTTACGACAGTGAGAGTAGCGATAGCACAATCATTACACATATCAAAAATATTAGAACAAAGCTTTCAAGCTTCGAGTATATGCCAATTAAGACAGTTTGGGGGATTGGATATAAATGGGAAGAGTAAAGAGTAAGAATAAAAAAAACAAGAGAGGTACGCTGGGTCTTGGAAGTATGTTTGAGGCCTATATTTTTTTAATGGGATTTGCACTCGTTATATGGGTTATCATTTCTTATTTTGCTTTTAACGTGCTTATCAATATTGGTGCTATATACCCGGCTAACTACGCGGAATATAGAATAAATGAAGTCTTTGAACAGATTGAAACAGCAAACGAAGTGACAGAGGATATAATTCCTGATATATGTCATTATGTTGTTTTTTCAGAGGATGGGGAAGTAATCTCTGGCAATCTTGGCGAAAAGGATGTGGAAACAGCACGGAAGGTATTAGCAAATAAGAATTATAGCGATGGCAAATATTATAAAGTTATTCCCAGGACGGATGAATATGTTGTCTTGCAGTATAGACTTAAGCCTCAGTATAAATCTTTGTGGATGAATGAACATATGCCAAACCCGGAAATACTTTTGATGTTGTTCGTTCTTTTCTGCTGTATCGGAATTATGCAGATTTTTGCAAAGAGATTCGGATATAGAATCAGAAAGAAGATGGCTCCCATGAGGGGGGCTTTAGTGCAGATTGGCGACAGAAATTTGGATTTTGAAATCAATTATTCAGGTGTTCGTGAGATTGATGAATGTTTGGTGGCGCTTGATGATATGCGATATGCGCTTAAGACTTCACTTCAGAAGCAGTGGGAGACCGAGCAGGAAAAGAACAGGCAGATGTCAGCGCTTGCCCATGACATCAAGACGCCTCTTACGGTGGTACGTGGCAATTCCGAGCTTTTATTAGAGACAGAGCTTACGGATGAACAGAAGAATTATGCGGACTATATTTCAGGAAGCGTACTTCAGATTCAGAATTATGTGCAGACTCTCATAGAAGTTACGAAGTCTCAGGAGGGGATTTCGCAGGCACCTGTTAACGTGAATGTCTATGATGTTCTGGCTGATATCAAAAAGCAGACCTTGGGACTATCGGAAGTTTATCAGCATCAGATTAACTGGAAGGAAGAATTGGAAAGTGAAAATAGCGACTCTGTTATAAGCGTCGTGTACGATCATGTTGTCAGGGCTGTCATGAATGTTGTGAGAAATGCTGCTGAGCACACGCCCAAGGGCAGTGTGATAAATATTACAGTTACTTACAGCGACGGAGAACTTGCCTTTACCGTTGAGGATTCCGGAAGTGGCTTTACGCCTGAAGGGCTTGCCCATGGCACAGAGCAATTTTTCATGGATGATTCTAGCAGAACCGGCGGCTCTCATTATGGCATAGGATTGTTCTTTGCGAAAAAAGTAGCTGAGGAGCACGGAGGAAAGATTGTTCTTGCTAATTCCAATGAGACTAGTGGAGCCAAGGTTGAGATAAGCTTTACTAGTCAATAGTGTTGATAGCATTACTTTTTCTTCTTGCCACGTCCATTTCCCTTAACTGGTTTGCAGAGGTCTGAGTAGCGTTGCAAAATGTCTGTAAAGGTCTTGAACTCGTATGGATCCATTTTGGTAAAATTGATTTTGAAAAGTTTGCTGTACATAGGGAGTATCCTAAAGTTTGTGTAAACCTCCAAACGAAAGCAAAGCACGATAGAATGTACGCGGTATGCTTCTGTGCGTAGGATTTTGCGGAACAGTACATTTTCACGCTAAGCAGCAAAATGCGAAAGAGCTATCTGCAAACAGCACATTGCTTCACCCGCTGAAAATCGCTGTAATCAGAAAAAGCCCAGCACCACTTTGATATGTACCCTTCTTACTGTTGTCCAGTAAAGAGGGTACATATCAAAGTGGTGCTGGGCTTCTTTATTGTCATGTTTCGGTGCTTTTTTTGAGGATAAAACCGCCTGTGTGCTGTTTGCTTTTCTTTGCTATAATGATACGCTGCCCTCTGCTCATCACGGCAACTGTACGTTTTCGGGATAGAAAATGGACACTTTTCTTTGTATAGGGAGAAAACCGGAGAGGAAAAAAGGGTGAGGTGGGTTTCATAACACTCTGTCGTTCTATTTTCCAATCAGTACGTTACAGAGATATCTGTATGCAGAAGTGTTAGATGAACGCTGCAACCAACCATAGAATCCTGGAAGCAGTGTTCTGTCTGGCGCTTATGTCATGGGGATGACCTCGAATTCCTGATTCAGTAAGTCAAAAAAATACAGTGTTCCGGTTCTGACGGGGCGGTCGGTGAGAAACTTTACGCACAGGGAAACCTGCATAGAGGCGCACAGGGCGGGAGTGAAGCTCAGAACGCTCTTATTTTTGAGTGCAGCCCCGTCGGGGTACAGTAAGTCTATCAAATGATCGCCGGGGCAGGAGATTGCGGCCTGGGCGACCCAGCCGTTGACGGCACCGTAGATCAGGGGAATTCCAGCACGTTCACAGGCATTCGCGAGGATTTGCCGTGACTGGATATTGTCCAGACCGTCCAGAACCGCATCACAGTCTGTAAGAAGGGCGGCTGCGTTTTCTTCCGTAAGAAATTCCCCCACGGCATGAACCGCAACATTGGGATTCACACGCCGGACTCTTTCCGCGGCGGTCTGTGCTTTCCCAACGCCCAGCAAGGAAACTTCGGACAACAGCTGACGGTTCAGATTGGAGGGCTCAAATGCATCACCGTCCACTACCCGCAGAGAGCCTATGCCAATGCGGGCAAGCATATCGATGAGATGCCCGCCCAGACCGCCGCAGCCAACCACCAGAACACGTTTGCGCTGAAGCAGCTCGCATTCCGCTTCGCTCAGGGCGGGGACATTGCGCGCATATCTGGGATCCATCGTTCAGCCACCTCCCACCGGGGGAAACAGAGCCACGATGTCCCCGTCCTTCACTTCCGATTCCGGCTTGTGATGAAAACCGTTAATGAGCAGAATAGACACTTCTTCTTGGGGAATGTTCATCCGGTCAAGGATATCTCCGGCACAGGCGATACCCTCCGGCGATAGCAGCGTGACTTTATCCCTGCCTTGGCGCAAGGTTGCAAAAACGCGAACTTCAATCATGAAAATTCTCCTTTGCAAAAGAAATCGGGGAGGGGACTTGCCCCCTCCCCATTAATTATATTGTATCATTTGCCAACACACTCGTCCAGCCCCAGTTTCTTCAGGGTTTCATCGGTGGGGAATGCGTTGACCCAGCCACGAGCTTCGTAGTATTCGGGCAGAGTCAGAGGCAGCTTGGAGGTCATACCGGTGGATGGGCCGTTTACAACGGGCTCTTCCAGCAGCCGCTTGGGCAGACGATCGTCCTCAGGCTTCATACCGGCAGCCTTGTTGAACATTCTCTCGATGTTGTAGATACG
Source organism: Hominiventricola aquisgranensis (assembly GCF_040096225.1). Lineage (NCBI taxonomy): Bacteria > Bacillati > Bacillota > Clostridia > Lachnospirales > Lachnospiraceae > Hominiventricola > Hominiventricola aquisgranensis. Next base: position 6,503 of record NZ_JBBMFC010000021.1, read on the forward strand.
GTCACCAATCTCCAGAACCTGTTCGATGGTCCAGTTGGTGCCGGTGGCGGCGTTCAACAGGTCGGTGTACTCCTTGGCGCCCATGGCGAAGGAGGTAAACAGACAGTGACCCATGGAGTCGATGACAGCTGTCAGATCCTGGAAGGTCTTGGCCCAAGCTGCCTTTTCGTTGGTAACGGTACGATCCAGCTGCTGGGGCAGACCCAGAACTTCGGGAGAGATCATGTAGCCACGGACATGGCAGCCGCCACGGTTAGAGGTGGCGTAGGTAATGCCGATGCCCTGAATGGCACGGGCGTCGTAAGCAGGCATTTCCTGCTTCTTAACGCTCATGGAGTATTCGGGATGGCCATAGTGCTCACACAGGCGGGCGGAGCCGGAGCTCATCAGCCAGTCAAGCTCGGTTTCAGGATTGCCCATACGCTTGGTCCACTCCACCAATGCCCTGGTGGAACCCCATTCCAGAGGTACACCGGCGCACTCTTCCTCCTTGATGTAGCCTCTCTGGTACAGCTCCATGGCAGCGGCGATGGTGCAGGGGACGGAAATAGCATCCAGACCATACTCATTGCAGAGCATATTGCACTCATCGATGACGTTCAGATCATTGTTGCCGCAGTTGCCGCCATAAGCCCACAGGGGCTCGTATTCAGGACCGCCGACGACCTTGCCATTGACATTGACCACGCGGCCGCAGGCGATGGGGCAGCGATGGCAGGCACTGGGCTTGACCAGGTATTTCTCAGCCAGAGTTTCGCCGGAGATATCGTCACCCTTGTCGTAATAGCTTTCCTGCCAGTTCTTGGTGGGGAAAGCACCGATGTTGTTGACAATGTTCACGAGAACAGCGGTACCCAGTTGCCGCAGGCCGGAACCGGTAACGGGGTTGGCCTTCAGAACATCCATAGCGTTTTTGGCTGCCACCTTCAGGGCATCCAGGTCTGCAATGTTGTCCAGTTTTTTGCGGGTTGCCTTGACCACGATGGCTTTCAGCTTCTTGCTGCCCATGACAGCACCGACACCGGAACGACCGGCGGCACGGTCCTTATCGTTCATAATGGCAGCAAGCAGCACCTTCTTCTCACCGGCGGGGCCGATGTTCAGAACGGAAACGTCAGCACCGTGCTTTGCCTTGAGCTGCTCGTCAATGGCTTCGCTCATGACACCTACATATTCCCGGGCATCCAGCAGCTCAATCTTATCGTCGTCAATGTTGATGTAGGTCCAGTCGGGAGCTTCACCTTCCACAATGATGGCATCCCAACCGGCGTACTTCAGCTTGGCACCCCAGATACCGCCGGAGTTGGAGCAGGCAATCATGCCGGTAAGGGGTGACTTTGTGCAGACCATGTAGCGGCCTGTGGAAGGGGCGGCAGCGCCGGTCATAGGACCGGTGATGTAGATCAGCTTGTTTTCCGGGGACAGGGGATCGACAGTGGCAATGCCCTCGTCATAGAGCATCTTGGTGCCAAGACCACGGCCGCCAATGAACTTGTGGGCAAGTTCCAGATCCAGAGGTTCCACTTTAATCTTGCCGGTGGTCAGATTGATGCGGGCAATTTTTTCGTAGTATGCGTCAGCCATATGCAATACCTCCATAAAAATTTGAAATTGAGCTTACAATTTGTATATGTTTATTATAGTGGAAATAACAGGGGTATCAAGAGCGGATGTGCATTTTTGTGTGAAATCGCATGAAACTGTATCATTTTATGCGAAAATATTTTAGTACTTCGAAGAGATGACGTACAAAATGGCGTGGAATCGCACAAAATACTTGAAATATTGCACCAAGCAATTGTGCAATTTGGAAAGATGAAGTATAATCAATAGAAAACGATTGCAAGGAGGCGGCAGTATGGCGCAGAATCAGTCCCTGTCTACCCAGGAGGTTGCAGACATTCTCCATGTCAGCAAGTCCACCATTTATGACCTGATTCGCAAGGGAGAAATCCATTCCTATAAAATCGGGCGAAAGGTTCGTTTTACGCAGGAGGATGTGGATGCCTATATTGCCCGCTCCCGGCATGAGCATTCCACTGCCTCGGTGCAGCGCATCGATACCCACTCCACGTTGCTGACACCTGCTGAGAAAAAGGCACCGGAGATGATCATCTCCGGGCAGGATGTTGTGCTGGACATTTTGGCAAATTATCTTCATCAGGAGGATATCAACGCCGGTCGTACATATCTGTCTAGCTTTGAAGGTCTGCTGGCACTGTATCAGGGAAAGGTGGACGCTGCGGCCTGCCATCTGTATGATGGAAAAGAGTGTAATGCCTCCTTTGTGCGAAGCCTGATGCCCGGGGTGTCCGCAGTGCTGGTGAACCTGTCCTACCGCACCCAGGGCTTTTATGTTCGCAAAAGCAATCCCAAGCACATAACTGGGTGGGAGGATCTGCGCCGGGCTGACATCTCCATCCTCAACCGCCGGGTTGGTTCCTCATCCAGGATCCTGCTGGATACCCAGCTAAAAAAACTGGGAATCCCCTCCGGACAGCTAAAGGGCTACGACAAGATTATGAGTTCTCACCTTACGATGGCATCTGCCATTGCCGCAGGGGATGCGGATCTTGCCATTGGCACGGAGCGGATAACGCATCAGCTGGAGGGGCTTGACTTCATCCCACTGCTGGAGGAACGGTTCGATCTTGTTTTGCAGAAGGAATCGCTGGAAAATCCGGCTGTAGTCAAAATGCTTGCAATCCTGTCCTCACCTGTGTTCCGCAGGGAGGTGACCCACTTCTCCGGCAATGACTACCGGGACCTGGGTAAGATCATTATGGAGGTCTAGTATGCTGTATGTAAAAACACCGGAAGAAGTTCTTGCGCTGATAGAATCGGAGTTTTCCCCGCTTGAACAGGCAGAATTTGTAACTCTGTCTGAGGCTGTGGGCAGAGTTCTGGCGGAGGATATTGTGGCGCGGGAATATGTGCCGGATTTTGACCGCTCCACAGTGGATGGCTTTGCGGTTCGCGCCAGTGACACCTTTGGCTGCAGCGATGCCATCCCGGCGATCCTGCCCCTGCAGGCCACGGTGCTGATGGGCGAAGGCGCCGACTATCTGCTGAATGAGGGGGAATGTGTAGCCGTTCCCACCGGCGGCGCAGTGCCCAGGGGTACTGACGGTGTGGTGATGGTGGAATACACGGAGGACTACGGCGACGGCACCATCGGTGTTGCCAAACCTGCGGCGCCGGGCATGAATCTGATTTTCCGGGGGGATGATGTGTATCCCGGAAAGGTGATTCTGCACAAAGGCCGCTCCCTGTCTTCTGCCGACATTGGTGCGCTGGCTGCCATTGGCCGGGTGCAGGTGCCGGTGGTGAAAAAAGTGACCGTGGGCGTCATTTCTACCGGTGACGAGCTGGTTCCTCCGGAGGCGCAGCCCGGCCCCGGACAGGTGCGGGACGTGAACAGTCCCATGCTGGAGGCAATGCTCTCCACATTTGGGTGCCATGTTGTCAACTATGGGATTGTGGTGGATGATGAGGCACTGCTTTCTCAAAAGGTCAATCAGGCCATTGCGGAATGTGATGCCGTGCTGCTGTCCGGAGGCAGCAGTGTCGGAGTGAAGGATGCCGCCTGCCGCATCATTGAATCCGCGGGCCAGCTTCTGCTTCACGGCATTGCCATTAAGCCCGGAAAACCAACCATTCTGGGAAAAGCCGGGAAAAAGCCCATTGTGGGTCTGCCCGGGCATCCGGTGGCTGCCTACTTTATCACAAAACTTTTTGTACAGCCCCTGCTGGGACGGCTGATGGATCGGGACATGACTGCCTATACCGTTACTGCCAGGGTTACAGAGAGCATCAGTGCCAACCATGGCAGAGCCCAGTATCACTGCTGCCGGCTGACAGGAACAGGCGGCGAGCTTTATGCCCAACCCATTCGGGGAAAATCCGGCCTTATCACCACTCTGGCAGGGACCGACGGCTATTTCTGCATCAGTCGGGATTGTGAAGGCTTACCCCAGGGAGCGGAAATTCAGGTAACGATTACTTCAGGAGTGTAATTTTATGGGATTTGAATATTTGACCAATGTGCCGCTTGCGCAGGCACGGAAGGAATATCTGGAGCGGCTGGTAAGCGGCGGTTTTGGGTCAAAGACAGAAACCATTCCTGTCTTTGAAAGCTGCGGTAGGGTGACGGCAAAGGCAGTCTATGCCCACATCTGCGCCCCGCACTATGCCGCCAGTGCCATGGATGGTGTGGCGGTTTCCGCAAAAGAAACCTTCGGCGCGACGGAAACGACCCCTGTTACTCTAAAGCCGGACCAGTTTCTTGTGCTGGACACCGGCGACCCGATTCCGGAGGACAAAGATGCAGTCATCATGGTGGAGGACATTGTGAAGAATGGAGATGGTTCCATCACCATTCACGCAGCCGCAGCCCCGTGGCAGCATATCCGCCAGATCGGCGAGGATGTATGCGCCGGGGAAATGATTTTGCCCAGCCATATGACCGTTTCCCCGGCTGCCATTGGTGCGATGATTGCCGGCGGTGTGCTGGAAATTGAAGTGATTCGCAAACCTGTGGTGGGCATCATCCCCACAGGGGACGAGATTATCCCGCCCTGTACAGACCCGAAGCCCGGGGATATTCTGGAATTCAATGGCTCCATTTTTTCCGCAATGGTGCGTTCCTGGGGCGCAGAGGCGGTGGTCTATCCCATTGTTCCGGATAAATTTGACCAGATCAAAGAAATGGTTGCCAAAGCGGCAGACGAGTGTGATATGGTAATTCTCAATGCCGGTTCTTCTGCCGGACGGGAGGATTTCTCGGCTCGGGTCATCCGGGAACTGGGTGAGGTGCTGTACCATGGCATCGCCATCAAGCCCGGCAAGCCTGCCATTCTGGGCTGCCGGGGAGAGAAGGTCATTCTTGGAGTGCCCGGTTATCCGGTGTCCGGCATCATCGTCATTGAGCAGCTGCTGAAGCCCCTGATTGACCACTGGCTGAAAGCACCGGCAGCCACTGACACATATGTGAACGCAACCCTTACCCGACCTGTTGTCAGCGGTCTGAAATATCAGGAGTTTGTCCGTGTTCGCATGGGCTGCGTAGGCGGCAGGCTGATGGCCAGCCCCCTGAGCCGGGGCAGCGGCGTGGTTTCTTCTTTTATGAAGGCCGATGGCATTCTGGAAGTCCCCCAGGGACTGGAGGGCTACGAGGCGGGAGAGGAAGTGAGTGTACGCCTGCTGAGCCCCTTAGAAAAGCTGCACAATACGCTGGTGGTTATTATCGGCAGCCATGATCCGCTGCTAGACGAGCTGGCAGATATGCTCCATTTGGAGGACTCTGCCTTGTACATCAGCTCCTCTCATGTGGGTTCCATGGGCGGTATAATGGCAATCCGCCGTGGTGAGGCGCACATGGCTGGCTGCCACCTGCTGGATACGGCTGACGGCAGCTATAACAAGGCATTTATTCGCAAGTATTTCCCCAAAGGCGGTGTGAAGCTGGTTTCCTGTGTCGGTCGTCAGCAGGGATTGATGGTGGCAAAGGGAAATCCCCACCAGATCCGGAAATTCGCGGATATTGCAAAGGATGGTGTGCGTTATGTAAATCGCCAGAAGGGATCCGGCACCCGGATCCTTGCGGACTATTTGTGTATGCGGGAGAATGTGGATACTGCTTCTGTCTACGGCTACGATCGGGAAGAACTGACCCACACTTCTGTTGCTGCCCAGATCGCCAGCGGCAGTGCTGATGTCGGTATGGGCATCTACTCCGCGGCAGAGCTCTATGATCTGGACTTTATCCCCATCTGTATTGAGGAGTATGACCTCATTGTCCCTGACCATGCTTGGGATACCCCTATGGTTCAGGCGCTTTTGCACATCCTGAAGAGCGATGCGTTCCGGGGAAAAATCCTGTCCCTCGGCGGCTATACCGTGGATAACCCCGGACAGATTATCCCCCTATGAAAAGCGTAGATGTTGCGGTTATTGGGGGAGGGATTCTGGGCTGCTTTGCGGCCCGGAATCTGATGCGCTGGAATTTGTCTGTCGTGCTGATTGAAAAGGAATTGGATATCTGCACAGGCATTACCCGGGCAAACTCTGCCATCGTCTATGCGGGATATGACAACAAAACCGGTTCCCGGAAGGCGGAATTGACGGTTCGTGGAAATGCCTCTTTTGATGATTTGTGCCGTGAACTGGAAGTTCCCTTTTCCCGCTGCGGCTCCTTGCTGGTGACCTATGACAAGGAGAGCCTGGCCAAGCTCCGGAGAAAATGGGAGCAGGGTATCCGCAATGGCGTGCCGGGTCTGGAGCTTCTGACCGGGGGAGAGGCAGAGGCAATGGAGCCTATGCTGGCACCGGGTGTGGCAGGCGCGCTCTATGCCCCGACCACCGGAACGGTGAACCCCTGGCAATTGGGCATTGCCGCCTTTGAAAACGCTGCTGCCAATGGGATGGAACCCATGCTGGGAACCACTGTGGTGGGAATCCGGAAAACCAAGTTTGGCTATCTGGTGGAAACAGATCGCAGCGAACTGCGCTGCAGGGCTGTCATCAACTGTGCAGGACTTTCCGCGGATCGGATACAGGAGCTGTGCTTTCCCTCCGACACGCATCTTCTGATAGATGGAGCAGAATACCTGGTCCTGGACAAACAGGCGCGGAAGCCGAAGCGGGTCATCTTTCAGCAGGCACAGTCCTGCGGAAAAGGCATCACCGCTATCCCGTGTGTGGAAGGAAATCTGCTGCTCAGCGGGGTACGCAAGCCCGTTGGAGAACCCTTTGCCACAACAAAAGAGGGAATATCGGAGTTGAAGACAAGTGCGGTATCGCTGTTTCCGAATCTGAATATGCAGCAGGTAATCCGCTCATTCGCCGCCGCACGGCCAAATCCTCAGCGGAATGACGGTGAGAGCATTCACGATTTCTCCATTGCGTACCCGGCTCCTGGATTTTTCAGTCTGATCGGAATCAAAACCCCGGGGCTGACCTGTGCCAACGAACTGGGCAGGTACCTTGCGGAGAAAACGGCGGCGTTTCTGGATGCACACCCGAATCCACGCTTCACGCCCCACAGGCAGGCCATTGCCAAAACAAATGACCCCGAAATCATTTGCCTGTGCGAAGGCATCAGCCGCGGAGAGATTCTGGAAGCAATCCGAAGGGGAGCTTCCACGGTGGATGGGGTCAAGCGGAGAGTGGGAAGCGGTATGGGTGTCTGCCAGGGCAGCCGATGCAGCTTTGCCATCGAGCAGATACTCCGGGAGGTCAGGCATGGGGCACTTTGATATCCTGATTATCGGCGGTGGTGCAGCGGGAATTGCTGCAGCCAGAGCCGCAGCGGATGCCGGATGCAAAAGCATTGCGCTGGTGGAGAGAAAACAAAAGCTGGGCGGCATTCTCCTGCAATGCAGCCATCCCGGTTTTGGCGCCGGGCTTACCGGAGGGGAATACGCCGCTGCGCTTGTGCAGGATTTCCCGGAAACGGTTACTCTGTTTTTTGGGACAACGGTGCTTTTGGTAGAACCCAATAAAACGGCGCATCTGTCCGGTGACCGGCAGATCTCGTTTTCTCAGCTGATTCTGGCAACGGGCAGCCGGGAGATTCCACTGGGGGCGCTGCCGATTGCGGGAACCCGTCCAAAGGGTGTTTATACAGCCGGTCAGATGCAGGAGATGATGAACCTCCATGGCTTTGTTCCCCAAGGTCCGGTGGTCATTTTGGGCAGTGGTGACATTGGCCTTATCATGGCATCCCAGATTGCGGCAATGGGGATTTCTGTTACTCTGGTGGAGCAGAAGGAAAACTGCGGCGGCTTGACGAGAAACCGGCGCTGCCTGAAAGATAATTCCATCCGCCTTATTTGCAGCCAGACCATTGACGCCGTTGAGGGCTCTCCCGCACTCACAGGCTGCTGCCTGTCCGGCGGAGAGAAGATAGCCTGCAGAACGTTTCTGATTGCCGCGGGACTTGTCCCGGAGCGTGGGCTGCTGGCGGAATTGGGAATGCCATCCTGGCTTCAGATGTGCGGCAACTGCAACACGGTGTACCCCATGGCAGAGGGCGTGACAGCCGACGGAAGAAAAGCGGGCATTGCCGCATTTCAAAAGATACGAGGTAAACTATGATTGATACATTTGGACGCAGCATCACCTATTTGCGCGTTTCTGTGACGGATTTGTGCAATCTTCGCTGCCGGTACTGTATGCCGGAGGATGGTGTCTGCAAGAAAGAGCATGCCGACATGCTCACGGAAGATGAGCTTATTCAGGCCGTGGAAGCAGCCGCGGCTCTGGGCATTACCAAGTTGCGCATTACAGGTGGAGAACCACTTGTTAAAAAGAATATCGTGTCTATCTGCCGCAGAGCATCCAGAGTTCCTGGAATTCGGGAGGTCTGCCTGACAACAAATGGCATCCTGCTCCCGGAGTTGGCAAGGCCCCTCAAGGAGGCGGGGGTCAGCCGGTTAAACCTGAGCCTGGATACCCTGGATCCTCAGAAGTATGCCCACATTACCCGCAACGGCAGTCTGGATGACTTCTGGAAGGGGTTTCATGCGGCCTTGGATGCTGACTTTCAGAAGATCAAACTCAATGCCGTGCTCATTGGCGGATTTAACGATGATGAGATCCTTCCGCTGGCAGAGCTTACCCGGAAGTATCCTGTGGATGTGCGTTTTATTGAAATGATGCCCATGTGCGACAGCTCCGGCTTTGGCCCGGAAGCGTATATTCCATTTACAAGGGTTTTGGAGGCTCTGCCGGAAGCGGTACCGGCTGCCAAAGATGGCGGTATTGCCAAACTCTTCCACCTGCCTTGCGCACTGGGCAATATTGGCCTTATTAGCCCGGTGAGCGCCCATTTTTGCGGGGAGTGCAACCGCATCCGACTGACTGCAGACGGAAAAGTGAAGCCCTGTCTGCATTCCAATGCGGAGTATCCCCTGAAAGGGCTGGATTTCGATGGCATGAAAGCACAGCTGGAAGCAGCGATTTTGGGAAAACCCCAATGGCATGGGAATCTGGATGCTGCGCACAAATCGGGCGCCGGTCGGAATATGAATCAAATCGGAGGTTGAGTATGGCAGACTTTACACATTTTAATGACCAGGGACGGGCCAAAATGGTAGATGTGGGGGGAAAGCCCATTTCTCAGCGCGTGGCCGTTGCGGCAGGCCGGGTGTTGGTGAATGAACACACATTCGCGCTCATTCAAAGCGGCGGCATGAAAAAAGGAGATGTGCTGACCGTTGCCCAGATTGCGGGGGTCATGGGTGCCAAGCGCACACCGGATATCATTCCCATGTGTCACCCCATTTTGATGGATGGCATCAACCTGGAGCTTTCTCTGGATGAGCACAGATCCAGCGTAGAAATCAAGGCCACCGTTTCCTGTGACGGAAGAACCGGCGTGGAAATGGAGGCACTTACCGCTGTCAGCACCGCCGCTCTGACAGTGTACGATATGTGCAAAGCGGTGCAAAAGGATATGGCGATCACGGACATCCGCCTGCTTTCCAAAACCGGCGGAATCCACGGCGATTACAAACGGGAGGACGAATCATGGCGTATACAGCAGCAGTGATTACCATCAGCGATAAGGGATATCGGGGCGAGCGGGAGGACACCAGCGGCCCCAACCTGGTGAAGATTCTGACGGAGAAGGGGTTCGACGTGACCTATACTGCCATCGTTCCCGATGAGGCGGAGATGATCCAATCGGAGCTTTTGAAGTGTGCAGATGAAAAGAAGATTGCCCTGGTGCTCACCACCGGCGGCACCGGCTTCTCACCCCGGGATATTACCCCGGAAGCCGCTATGGAGGTAATCCAGCGTCCGACTCCCGGTATCCCGGAGGCTATGCGGGCAGAATCCATGAAGATCACACCCAAAGGCTGCCTGAGCCGCAGTGTTGCGGGCATTCGGGCACGCACCCTGATCATTACCCTGCCAGGCAGCCAAAAGGCATCGGCAGAGAATATTCTGGCGGTCATCGACCCGGTGGCCCATGGCCTGGATATGCTCTACAGCGAGGGCAGTGCGGACTGTGCAAAATGAAAGAAAATCCCATTTCCGAGCAGGAAATGGGATTTTTTATACATCGAAACGGTTACATGAAATTCCGCACATTTTTCCGGATTTCTCGTATCAGTAAAGCTCTGTTTCCGTGACACACTCGTTTTTGATGCGACCCACCAGATATTGCAGAGCATCCACCACATGAGGGCGGATATCGCCGCCGATGAGCACATACATGATGTCGTCACCAACGCTCAGTTCCCCTTCGTTCAGCCAGACCTTGATGTAGAAAATACCGTCCAACTTATAGGTTTCTGCGATGATGGCATCCACAGCTTCCTGATTGTAGGAAAACTGCATCCCCACAACGGGCCTGGTATCGGCGGCACCCTGGCGTACTTTTGCCTTGGCACTTTCCCGGACAATGCCGTTATGGGTCAGATACATGCCAATCTTAGGGGCGCTTTCGTGGGCCTTGGCCTCTTTCAGCCAAGAATCCATGGAAGGACTTGTTTTCTTGCTCATATTATAAAACCTCCAATTCTTATCCGCCTGCGGATAGAAATCGTAATTGAAACTGCCTGTAAATCAGAAGCGCGGAATCATCTGAACCTTCAAAGATGACTCTGGTCTGAGGCAGTGCCAAACCGGCGATCCTGTGTGGTGGAAGGACGGTCACGGTAATCCGGCAATCACGGAACCGGTAACCATCCGCAGTGGCATGAACCTCCCTATGATGAAGGAAAAAGGTTTCTATACGCTCTGGTTCCAAAGCCCACACTTCTTCTTTGAACATGCGATCCCCTCCTGTTTGATCTTATCATACTATGGAGAATAGTGAAAGAACTGTTTTGAATCATTTCATATAATTTCGTATCATTTCGCATAGTCTCTGAAAAGGGCGGCTTGTATTATTTGTTCAAATATGATATAGTATCAGAAATTGATTGGTCAGTTTTCGTGAAATTGACTGATTTCCAAAGTTTGCAAAGCGGTGGACGAGCCTCTTTCCAGACGCCATGATCGGGTGCAGCTTTCGGCTGTGCTTTTGGTGTTGCGGAAACTGGCTGGTCTTCTTTATATTTCTTTATATTTAGGAGGTAAGACAATGAAAAAGATTCTGTCCATGCTGCTGGTTTTTGCCATGATGTTTGGTCTTCTTGCCTGCGGCGCAAGCAAGCCTGCTGAGACGCAGGCTTCCACTGAGGCTCCCACTGAGGCTCCCGCCACAACGGCTGTCCCGACGGAAGCCGCCGCTGAGGTTCCCACCCAGGCCGGTCTTGTGGTGGATACCTGCATTCTGAAGGAAGCCGACGACAAGATGCTCAACACCTACACCGTTATCGCCGTAAATCCCGAGGCGCCTTTTGTGGATGCTGACGGCAACTCTGTCACTGACGTTGCGGTGAATACCGCCGGTGCGGATGCCCTCATCCAGTGGTTCCTGACCCAAGAAACGTTGGACCTGGCCGCAAACTATGGCTTTAAAGAGTACGGTGAGTCTCTGTTCTACGTCAAGGACGGTGCCCCTGTTTATACAGGTGAGATTGCGCCCACTACCGAAGAGACAAAGGTCATCCGCCTTTCCACTACCACTTCTGTGAAAGACTCTGGTTTGCTGGGCTATCTGCTGCCCATCTTCGAGAGCACCTATGGCTACACTGTGGAAGTCCAGTCTGCCGGTACCGGCAAGGCAATCTCTGCCGCCAAGTTCGGCAATGCCGACCTGATTCTGGTCCATGCCAAGAGCCAGGAAGAAGCCTTTGTTGAAGAGGGCTTCGCCCGCACTGTAGATGGCTTCGAAGCAGAGCGCATTTCCTTCCTGTATAACTATTTCGTCCTGTGCGGACCTTCTGCGGATCCTGCCGGTGTTAAGGAGGCTGCTTCCGTTCTGGATGCGTTTGCAGCCATTGCGGAGGGCGAGTATCCCTTCATCTCCCGTGGCGACGGTTCCGGCACCCACACCAAGGAGCTGTCCCTGTGGCCTGAGACTCTGGGTATCACGAAGGAGGCAGAGTCCTTCGCTCCCTACACGAAGTGGTACACCTCTGCAAACACCGGTATGGGCGCATGTCTGGTGATGGCAGAGCAGATGCATGCTTACATCCTGACCGATAAGGCAACCTTCCTGACTTTCGTTGCCAACGATGGCATCATAAACTGAGGAAACTCTGGGTTCATTTTCTGCGGCTGACGCTATATGTACAGTTTCCAAAAACTTGCTTTTTTGAAAAAATCTGCGTAAACTGTATCCCGTGGGGAATTTCCCCACGGGATTTTACAAAAAGAAAGGAGGCTGCACCGTGGAAACGGCCCTTCAAAAGGCGATTTCTCTTATCCTGTCTTCCGATGCAGAACTTCTGAACATTTTGAAAGTCACAGCGCAAATGAGCCTCAAAAGCTCTTTGCTTGCACTGTTGCTGGGTGTTCCGCTGGGAATCTGTCTGGGCAATAGCAAATTCCCCGGGAGAGGGCTTCTGATTATCCTCAACCGAACGCTTATGGGGATGCCCCCTGTGGTATGCGGCCTACTGTTTTACATCCTTTTCTCCGGGGTCGGCCCTCTGCGACACATGAAGCTGCTGTTCACGGTTAAAATCATGATTCTTGCCCAGGTGGCGCTGATCACCCCCATTGTTGTGGGGGCTATGGAGACTTATGTGGCGGGAGTGTCTCCGGCGATTCGGGAAACAGCCAGGGGCTTGGGGCTGGGAAGACGAAGGACGTTTTTGTTGCTGTGCAATGAGTGCCAGTACTGTATCATCTCTTCCTATCTGCTGGCGTTTTCCAGATCTATTGCAGAGGTCGGGGCAGTGTCCATGGTGGGCGGTGCCATTGCCTGGAAAACGAATGTGATGACCACAGCCATTATGCAGTACACCAATCAGGGAAATTTCTCTCTGGGCATTGCCCTGGGCATGATTCTGCTGGCGGTTTCCCTGCTGGTGAATGTTGTGATATCTCTGTTGCAAAGGAGGCTCAGTCAATGATAATTCCAGCCTTTTCCAAAACCTATGGGCAGAAAAAAGTGCTGGATTTTCCGGGAATGGAATTGCAGCCTGGAAACATATATGCGATTCTCGGAGCAAACGGAAGCGGAAAATCCACATTTTCAAAGATTCTGGCAGATGTCCTTCCGGCAGACCGGAAAATCCGCTTGGAACCAAGCATTGGCTATCTTCCCCAGAAGCCCTATGCCTTTCGTATGTCTGTCAGAAAAAACATCCTGCTGGGCGGCAGGGATATCCAGAAAGCGGAGTCCCTCGCGAAAGCACTGTCTCTGACAGAACTGGAACATAAACGGGCGGATCGTCTCTCCGGCGGTGAGACGGCACGCATGGCGATGGCAAGATTGATGATGGGAACATACGATGTGGTGATTCTCGATGAACCAACGGCTGCCATGGATATGGAAACCACCGCTGCCGCGGAAACTTTGATTCAGTCCTATGTGCGCCAGACCAATTGTATTTTGATTTTGGTCACCCACTCCCTGCAGCAGGCAAGGCGAATCGCTGATGAAGCGATGTTTTTTCAAAAAGGGGAAGTACTGGAGTATGGTCCTGCAGAAAGTCTGCTGTATTCCCCCACACGTGTGGAATTGAAGAGATTCCTGGAGTTCTACGGAAACTGATGACACTCCGAAAACAGCTGTCTTCGTTGCGAAAGTACCCGGCAAAGATAACAAGTATCGACTTGTGAAGCAGGACGAGTATATTTTGAGTGAGGTTATTTCCCATGAGGCATTTGTTTCCAAAGAGGATTTTGACAAGGTGCAGGAGATCAAAGCCATTCGTGGGAAAAAGGGTAATCACAGCATTGGTCAGTATAACGCGCATCTGTTGTCCGGTATCGTAAAATGTCCGCAATGCGGCGCACCTATGTACATCGGTATGACCAAGTGGACAAATCAGAGCGGCGCGACCTTGTGAAATACCTGATTTCCGAGGTTGAGTTGTTCCCGTGTGAGGAGCAAAAGACGCAGAAACGCTTTGTAAAGGCGATTGCGTACAAGTTTCCTATTGAGCAAAAGGTGCTCACGCAATTTGATGAATGCGGGGCATCTGTCGAGACGGTGTGCCTGCTATCAAAAGCTGTCGACTGATACAAAACATGTTTACTAAATGATGAAAAATTATTGAACAACCAGGAAAACGGCGTTAGAATTTATGAAATTTTAAAATAAATATTCAGCAAAACAATCGAAAGGTTGCGACGCAAAGCTATAGAGCCTGTAAAATGGCGGCTGGTTGCACACTTAAAGGTAATGGGAGCGCTATAGATTTATCGACTATGGTGCTCCTTTTGGTTTTTTCTGTCTATGGCTTTTCGCCGGAAATCACAAACATGAAGAGAAGAACAAATAAAATCAAAAAGATGATGACAGCCGGGCTTGTGTGCACGACTATGATACTGACTGTGGGGTGCGCAGAACAGACAGTTGTAAAGGAACAGAAAGCGGAATCCCTGCCGGTCATTGTTGTGGGAAGTGATAATTATCCACCGTTTAACTATTTGAATGCGGATGGGGATCCCACGGGAATTGATGTGGAACTGGCAAAGGAAGCATTTTACAGAATGGGATATGAGGCGGAATTCAAGCTGATCAACTGGGAGGATAAAAAGGAATTGTTGGAGTCCGGGGAGATCGACTGCATCTGGGGCAGCTTTTCCATGGACGGGCGCGAAGAGGAATATCAGTGGGCAGGACCATATATGACGAGCTATCAGGTGATCGCAGTGAGGACGGACAGTGATATTTATTCTCTGCAGGATCTGGAAGGAAAGACAGTGGCTGTGCAGTCAACCACAAAACCGGAAGAACTATTTCGGAAACATGAAGATACCAGGATCCCGCAGCTTGGAAAGGTGTTGTCTTTACGGAATCGGGATCTGATCTACACATTTTTAAGCAAAGGATATGCAGATGCAGTGGCGGCACATGATACGGCGGTAAAGCAGTTTATGAAGGACTATGATATGGAGTATCGGATCCTGGAGGAACCGCTTCTGGTGGTGGGACTTGGTGTGGCATTTGATAAAAAGGATGACCGTGGACTGGCGCAGAAGCTGACAGAGACTTTCGAAGAAATGCGTGAGGATGGCACGATGAAGGAAATTGTCGGAACATATATGGAAGATACAGACTGTTATCTGGAGGTACGAACGGATGAAACTTAAAAAATCATCTGGATATTTATCATACAGGATCTGGGCGTTGGAAATTGTATCAGGAATCATACTTCTTTGTCTGGCATTCTGGATCAGCATTCATGCAGATATTTCCAATGCTGCGCAACGCCTTTCCAGCACGGTAAATTATGTGAAGGAACAGTGTAATAATGATCAGAAAATGGAGCTGGCATCAGAGACCAAGAGCCTGATGCGAATCATGGAAAGTGCAGAGTATATTAATCGGAATCTCGCCAGTGATATGGAAAAGAGTGGGTTTGAGGAACCGGATCAGACACTGCTGGAAAATTATGCAAAAGAAAGTTATGTAACAGGCATTCTGCTGCTGAGCCCACAGGGAGCAGTGGAGCAGGAGTATCATACGGATGAACGGAATGTCTGGGATCTATACGAAAATATTGATGCGGAAGCACTTCTGGATGTATGGAATTTCCCAGAGAAGACGTATGCATCCAGAGTTGACTGCGAGGATGGTTCCCACATTGACCTGGCAGCAGTAGGAAGAACGGACAGGTCAGGAATCCTTGTTGCCTTTTACCATACAACCAAGGAGTACTGCCGTATTTTTGTCAATTCTATGGAGCAACTTCTGACTGGATACTCTGTGAAACACGATGGAACGATAGTGATCAGCAATGGTGAAGAGATCGTGGCGTCCAATGACAGCAGACTTGTGGGGGTCAACATGGATGACAACGAGATTCTGCGGACCATCAGAAGACATGCAGAAGGATCGAAGCTTGTTCATGTCAGAGATGGCGGTGACACCGGGGGCAGAAGCTTTGGACTGATGGAACAGAGCCGGAATTATTATATTTATGCCTACATGCCTGAGCGTGGAGTATTCAACAAGACGCCTCAGAATATGCTGTTTGTAGCTTTGACATATCTGCTTGTTCTGATCATTATCAACATGGTAAGATGGCAGACAGAGAAGAAATATCAGAAGCAGAAACTTCAGATCCAGCAGGAATATGCGCAGAGATTGAAAAATAAGAATCTTCAGCTGGAAGAATCTGTCAAAAGAGAGACAAAAGCCAATTCAGCCAAGACAGATTTTCTGGCCAGAATGACTCATGATATCCGTACACCGCTGAATGGAATCATTGGTCTGTTGAAAATGGAAGAGATTCATCCGGACGATCTGGAACTGCTCCATGCAAACAGAGAGAAAATGCTGGTGTCTGCGGATCATCTGCTGTCGTTGATCAATGATATGCTGCAGATGAGTAAGCTGGAAAATAACGAAATAGTTCTGGCGCAAGATGCCATGGATCTGAAGGCCTTGTTGATGGATGTGGTTACGATTGTAGAACAACGGGCAGCGGATGCAGGAATTACACTGGAATATGACAAAGCATCAGACAAGATCCTGTATCCTTATGTATACGGAAGTCCGCTTCATGTGAGACAGATTTTCCTGAATATCTACGGAAATTGTATTAAATATAATCGGATAGGTGGAAAAGTCATTACACATCTGGATTATCTTGGAACAGCAGATGGAATGGTGCATTACAGATGGGTGATTTCTGATACGGGAATTGGAATGAGTGAGAATTTTCTGGAGCATATTTATGAACCATTTGTCCAGGAACATTCTGATGCAAGAAGTGTCTACCATGGAACAGGTCTGGGGATGGCAATTGTGAAGAGACTGATAGATGAGATGAATGGAAGCATTCGAGTGACCAGCCAGGAAGGAAAAGGATCTACATTCGTGGTTGTTCTTCCGTTCAAGATCGCAGAAAAAGAAAAGGTTGTGCAGCCAGAAGCTGCTACGGGAGAAGCCTCGATCAGAGGTCTCCATCTTCTCCTTGCGGAAGATAATGAACTGAATGCAGAGATTGTGGCAAGGCTGTTAAATGATGAAGGAGCAACGGTTCAGGTGGTTCGTGACGGGCAGCAGGCTATAGATGCATTTGCATCCCGTCCCCAGGGAACTTATGATGCAATCCTGATGGATATTATGATGCCGAAGATAGATGGATATACGGCCACAAGAGTTATTCGTTCTACAAACCGGCAGGATGCAAAGGCCATTCCAATCATTGCCATGACAGCCCATGTTTTTGATGAGGACGTGAAGCAGTGTCTGGAGGCAGGTATGAATGCACACCTGCCAAAGCCACTGCAGATGGAGAAGGTTGTCTCCACCATTGCAAGATTGTGTAAGAGAAAATAGTAGATGAAAGTATCAGGAGTCTCCGCGTAACAGGGCAATCTCCTCCTTGTAGGGAGCCCGGGTGTTTTTCTTGTCGCCATCAATGGGAATCCATGGGGTCTCAAGGATCTTCGGTACATCAGAAAAATCCGGATGATGTACTATATAGGATAGTGCATCAAATCCGATGTACCCTTTTCCGAGGTTTTCATGTCGATCCTTGTGGGCTCCACATGGATTTTTGCTGTCATTGATGTGGAAGACAGCAATCTGATCTTTGCCGAGAATGTGGTCAAAGGTATCAATTACACTGTCAAAGTTGTTGATAATGTCATATCCGGCATCGTGAGTGTGGCAGGTATCAAAGCAGACCCGGAGACGGTCTTTTTTCACCACACCATCATAGATCTGAGCCAGTTCTTCAAAAGTGCGTCCGATCTCAGTGCCTTTTCCGGCCATGGTTTCAAGCGCGACCAGACAGCGGGTATCATCGGTAAGCACTTCATTCAGTCCTTTGACAACAGACGCAATACCGGCTTCCACACCGGCCCCTACGTGCGCACCGGGATGAAGAACCATGATATTACTTCGGCAGGCATCGGCACGGGTCAGCTCCAGCCGGAGAAAATCAGTGGCAAGCTGGTAAGTGTCCGGGTTTATAGTATTTCCAAGATTGATGATATAGGGTGCATGGATGACAAATTCATGGATATCATTTGCCTCCATGAGCTTCCAGGCAGCGTCAATATTTAATTCACTGATATCCTTGCGGCGGGTATTCTGGGGTGCGCCGGTATAGATCATAAAGGTGTTTGCTCTATAGGACAGTGCTTCCTCCACGGATCCCAGCATCATTTTTTTGCCGCTCATTCCCACATGGGAACCAAGTTTTAACATAGGTGTCCTCCTCTTAGTGTTCGTATATGTAATGTCTCTATTTTACACAAGCGTGACCAGTCCTGCAAGCCTGAAACATGTATGGTACAGGTTCATCCGGCTTGACAAATATCACCATTTTCCCTATACTTAATTAAGTTTCGAGGTGTACAATGAATATACAATTAATAGCAGAGATAATGGGAACCGTCGCATTTGCCATCTCTGGAGCCATGCTTGCCATTGAACGGAAAATGGATCTATTTGGTATCGTGTTTCTGGGGATCGTAACGGCAGCCGGAGGCGGTTTTATCAGGGATATGACACTGGGGATCGTGCCGCCTGCCATGTTTTCCAGTCCAATGGTCCTGCCGCTGGCAATTCTGTCATCGCTGGCAGTGTGTGCGCTGGTTGCCTGGCTCTATAAGGGATCTGATGAGGAGCTTCATGGAGAACGGTTTCAGTGGATCCTGAACTTTACAGATGCCATCGGCCTTGGGCTGTTTACGGTGGCAGGAGCCAATACGGCCATTGACAGTGGATATGGGGACTATCATGCTTTTGTGATCTTTCTGGGAATGCTCACGGGTGTGGGCGGCGGAATGTTCAGGGATGTGCTGGCAGGGATCATGCCTGCGGTGCTCAGAAAGCATGTATATGCCTGTGCATCCTTAGTGGGCGCGATCTGTTATCTGGGACTTTTATGTGCAATGCCAAGAGGATATGCCATGTTTACAGGAGCTATGATCGTGGTTGTGATCCGTCTGCTGGCAAGTCATTATAAATGGAATATACCAAGAGTGATGTAAACAAATAAGGAGGACAAAGTAGATGAAGAAAATGCTGGATCTGTTATCCGCAGAGGTTGCAAAAGCTTTTGCTGAAGCAGGTTATGATGAGAAATATGCCCGTGTCAGTCTGTCCAATCGACCGGATCTGTGCGAGTATCAGTGCAATGGTGCCATGGTGGCAGCCAAAGAGTACCACAAGGCACCGATTATGATCGCCAATGCAGTTGTGGAAGCTATGCAGGGATCTGAGGTGTTTGGAGAAGTCCAGGCGGTGAATCCGGGATTCATCAATATGAAAGTGAACAACGAGTACCTGAGCCAGTATCTGAATGGTATGGAGAAGGATGAACGGATGGGCTGTGAAAAAGCAGAGAATCCGAAGACCATTATGATCGATTACGGCGGACCTAATGTGGCAAAGCCGCTGCATGTAGGACATCTTCGGTCTGCGATCATTGGTGAGAGTGTGAAGAGGATTGCCCGCTTTGCAGGACATAAAGTGATCGGCGACGTGCATCTGGGAGACTGGGGTCTGCAGATGGGACTGATCATTACCGAGCTTCGCGAGAGAAAACCGGAGCTGGTATATTTTGATGAGGCATATGAGGGAGAGTATCCGGCAGAAGCACCGTTTACCATCTCTGAACTGGAGGAAATATATCCGACAGCCAGTGGAAAATCCAAGCAGGATGAAGCGTATAAAGAGGCTGCCATGCAGGCAACTTATGAGCTGCAGCATGGAAGAAGAGGCTATCAGGCTCTTCTGAAGCATATTTTAAATGTGTCTGTCACAGACCTGAAGCGTAATTATGCAAACCTGAAAGTGGACTTTGATCTGTGGAAGGGCGAGTCTGATGCACAGCCATATATTCCGGATATGGTACAGAAGATGAAAGATGGCGGATATGCTTATGTGAGTGATAATGCGCTGGTCGTTGATGTGAAGGAAGATACAGACACCAAGGAAGTACCGCCTTGCATGCTGCTCAAATCTGATGGAGCTTCTCTGTATACGACCACGGATCTGGCTACGATTGTAGAGCGTATGAAGCTCTATAACCCGGATGAGATCATCTATGTGGTAGATAAACGTCAGGAAATGCATTTTATCCAGGTATTCCGCTGTGCAAGAAAATGCGGACTGGTAACGGATAAGACAAAACTTAAATTCTTAGGTTTTGGTACCATGAATGGAAAAGACGGTAAACCGTTCAAGACCAGAGATGGTGGCGTCATGCGTCTGGAATATCTGTTAAAGGATATCAACGAGGAGATGCTCAAGAAGATCCAGGAAAGTCGTCCTATGGAGGAGAAAGAAGCAGAGGAGACCGCGAAGATCGTAGGTCTGTCTGCAGTCAAATACGGAGATTTGTCCAATCAGGCTTCCAAGGATTATATTTTTGATGTGGAGCGTTTCACTTCTTCAGAAGGAAATACTGGTCCTTACATCCTGTATACGATTGTAAGAATCAAATCCATCCTGAGAAAATATGAGGAGTCCGGCAAGAAGGCGGGCGAAGGAAAGATCGGAGCAGGCAGAAGCGACAGTGAGAAAGCACTGCAGCTGGAGCTGTCCAAATTCAACAGCGTGATGGAAACGGCATTTGAAGAGTGCGCACCTCATAAGATCTGTGCTTATATTTATGATCTTGCCAATGCTTTCAATAAGTTCTATCATGAGACCAAGATCCTTGCAACAGATGATATGGAAGCACAATCTTCATGGATCAGCCTTCTTCTGCTGACCAGACGGGTACTGGAGACCTGCATTGATATGCTTGGATTTGAAGCACCGGAGAAGATGTAAGATGAACGTTGATCGTACAAAACTGAATGTATATTATCTGTGGCGTGCGATATATCCCATGCCCCTGTATCAGGTGATACAGGGGCTGGTTTTATATATCGGTCTCTTCCCTGATGATCCATTGCTTCGCCTGGGTGTTGGTGGGATTCTGTCGATACTGGTATTTGGCTGGATCTACCGGGAGGATGTGAAGGAGCGATGCGGGCATGAGCGGGGGCAGAAGAAAGAGGCACCACAGTTTGGGGCAGGTGCATGGATGCTTGTTATGCTGGGAGGCATTTGTGTGGCGTTGGTGGGCAATAAACTGATAAGCCTGTCTGGGCTTGCAGAATGGTCAGATTCTTATGCGCAGACAAGTGAAACGCTGAACTCCGGAACCTTTGTACAGAAACTGATCTGTACGGGTCTGATCGCACCGGTAGCAGAGGAACTGCTCATACGGGGACTGGTGTTTACGCGGCTTCGGGATCTGATGAAACCGTGGACTGCAATTCTTTGGAGTGCCATTTTCTTTGGAGTTTTTCATGGCAATCTGGTACAGGGAGTCTATGCAGCATTTTGCGGCCTTTATCTTGGATGGGTCATGGAACGCTTTGCTACGTTGAAAGCACCGATCATGGCTCATATGGCTGCTAACATGGCGATTATCGTTCTGACTGCCCTGTCATTTCAATTCTGAAAACAACAGCTAATAAGAAAACAACAAATAATTTATGTTAAAAATTCATGATAATTTAGAAAATAAAAAGAACTGAGTAAAATCAGTTCTTTTTTGACTAAAAAATTTATGGAATTTCTGGAAAAGATATTTTAAATTGTGCGGATATAATTATATACAGTTGAAAACATCTATAATTAAGAAATAATATTAGATAAAAAAATATAATTTTCAAATAATCAGACGATTACAAGAAAAAATAGATTTACAACAGAAACGAATGGGTGTACACTTTATAAAAATCGCAAACAAAACAAGAGATACAAAGAGAAAGGTATAGCTTATGAAGGAACAAAGAAGTCAGGAATGTCCAGAACAGCAGGGAATGTATGATCCGAGCTTTGAACACGATAACTGTGGTATCGGAGCAGTGGTCAACATCAAAGGAATCAAGTCACATAAGACCGTGGAAGATGCCTTAAGCATCGTGGAGAACCTGGAACATCGTGCAGGTAAGGATGCAGAAGGTAAGACCGGAGACGGTGTAGGTATCATGGTTCAGATCTCCCACAAATTCTTCTCCAAAGAATGTGCAAAGCTTGGAATTGAGCTTGGTGGAGAGAGAGAATATGGTATTGGAATGTTTTTCCTGCCGCAGGATGAACTGAAACGCAATCAGGCAAAGAAGATGTTTGAGATCATCGTGGAGAAGGAAGGCATGAACTTCCTTGGCTGGAGAGAAGTGACCACCAATCCGAAGGTGCTGGGAAGCAAAGCACTGGAGAAGATGCCAAGCATCATGCAGGCATTTATCCAGAAGCCGGAGGATGTGGAAAAGGGACTGGATTTTGACCGGAAGCTCTATATTGCAAGACGAGTATTTGAGCAGTCCATCGAAGATACTTATGTGGTATCCTGTTCCAGCCGTACTTTGATCTACAAAGGTATGTTCCTGGTAGGACAGCTTCGTTCCTTCTTCCAGGATCTGCAGAGTCCGGATTATGAGAGTGCCATTGCACTGGTCCACTCCCGTTTCTCCACCAACACAATGCCAAGCTGGGAGCGTGCACATCCGTATCGCTTCCTGGTACATAATGGTGAGATCAACACCATCAAAGGTAATGCAGATAAGATGCTGGCCCGTGAGGAGACCGTAGAATCTGAGCATCTGAAGGGAGAATTCCACAAGATCCTTCCGGTTATCAGTGCTTCCGGTTCTGACTCCGCTATGCTGGATAATACGCTGGAGTTCCTGGTTATGAGTGGTATGGATCTGGCGTTGGCAGTGATGATCCTGATACCGGAGCCGTGGCTGAATAACCGTACCATGTCTCAGAAGAAAAAGGATTTCTATCAGTATTACGCAACCATGATGGAGCCGTGGGACGGTCCGGCTTCCATCCTGTTCACAGATGGAGATGTGATGGGAGCAGTTCTCGACAGAAACGGACTTCGTCCTTCCAGATACTATGTAACTACCGATGATCAGCTGATCCTGTCATCTGAGGTAGGTGTGCTGGATATTGATCCGTCCAGAATTGTAGAAAAAGAGCGTCTTCATCCGGGTAAAATGCTGCTGGTTGATACCAAACAGGGAAAAATTATTGATGATGATGAACTGAAAGAATATTATGCAAACCGTCAGCCTTATGGTGAGTGGCTGGATCACAACCTTGTAAATCTGTCCGACCTGAAGATCCCGAACCAGCGGATCGAGGAGTATACTCCGGAAGAACGTGCAAGACTGCAGAAAGCATTCGGCTACAATTATGAAGATGTGAGAAATTCCATTATGAGCATGGCATCTAATGGAAGTGAGGCAACTTCTGCTATGGGTATTGATGTACCTCTGGCTGTATTGTCTGAGCATCATCAGCCGCTGTTCAATTATTTTAAGCAGCTGTTTGCACAGGTAACCAACCCGCCTATCGATGCGATCCGTGAGAAGATCGTGACCTCTACCACCATTTATGTTGGAAAGGCTGGCAATCTTCTGGAAGCAAAACAGGAGAACTGCTGTGTGATGAGGATCAACAATCCGATCCTGACAGAGACAGATCTTCTGAAGATTAAAAATATGAAAAAGCCGGGCTTTAAGGTAGAAGTCCTGCCAATTATCTATTATAAAAATACCAGTCTGGAAAAAGCGATTGACCGACTGTTCGTGGAAGCTGACCGTGCATACCGTGATGGCGTGAACATTCTGATCCTGTCTGACCGCGGTGTGGATGAGAACCATGTGGCAATCCCGTCTCTGCTGGCGGTATCCGCTCTTCAGCAGCATCTGGTACGGACCAAGAAGAGAACATCCGTGTCCATCATTCTGGAGTCCGGTGAACCAAGAGAGGTACATCATTTTGCAACCCTGCTGGGCTATGGTGCCTGCGCAGTCAACCCGTATCTGGCACATGAGAGTATTCATGAACTGATCGACAAGAAGATTTTGAATAAAGATTATTATGCAGCGGTGGCTGACTACGATCAGGCAGTCATCAACGGTATTGTAAAGATCGCTTCCAAGATGGGTATTTCCACGATCCAGTCTTATCTGGGTTCCAAGATCTTTGAAGCCATCGGTATCAATAAAGAAGTAGTTGACCGGTATTTCACCAACACCGTCAGCCGGATCGGTGGTATCGGTCTTAAAGAGATCGGTGAGCAGGTAGAGCTGATGCACTCCTCTGCATTCGATCCTCTGGGACTGACCACCAGCACTGCGCTGAACAGTCTGGGTCTTCACAAGGAGAGAAGCGGTGGGGAGGAACACCTTTATAATCCAAGAACCATTTCCCTTCTGCAGCAGTCAACCAGAGAAGGCAACTATAATCTGTTCAAGCAGTATACCTCTTTAGTAGATGGTGAGAACAATCATGGACAGCTCAGAACCCTTCTGGATTTCAAATATCCGAAGAAGGGAATTCCTCTGGAGGAAGTAGAGAGCGTAGAGTCCATCGTGACCCGTTTTAAGACCGGTGCCATGTCCTATGGATCTATTTCTCAGGAAGCCCATGAGTGTCTGGCTATTGCCATGAACCAGCTCCATGGTAAATCCAATACTGGTGAGGGCGGTGAGAGTATTGAACGTCTGACTGTCGGATCGGATGGATTGAATAAATGCTCTGCGATCAAGCAGGTGGCAAGTGGACGTTTTGGTGTTACTTCCAGATATCTGGTAAGTGCACAGGAGATTCAGATCAAGATGGCTCAGGGTGCAAAACCAGGAGAGGGCGGACATCTGCCGGGTGGAAAAGTCTATCCGTGGATCGCAAAGACCCGTCTGTCCACACCAGGTGTGAGCCTGATCTCTCCGCCGCCTCATCATGATATTTACTCCATCGAGGATCTGGCACAGCTGATCTACGACCTGAAAAATGCAAACCCGAAGGCACGTATCTCTGTAAAACTGGTATCTGAAGCTGGTGTTGGTACGGTAGCAGCTGGTGTAGCAAAAGCAGGTGCACAGGTTATCCTGATCTCTGGTTATGATGGAGGTACCGGTGCAGCTCCGGCAAGCTCCATTCACAATGCGGGACTTCCGTGGGAGCTTGGCCTTACCGAGACTCATCAGACTCTGCTGATGAATGGTCTGAGAAATAAAGTTCGCATCGAGACAGATGGTAAACTTATGAGTGGTCGTGACGTAGCTATCGCAGCCATGCTGGGAGCAGAGGAATTTGGTTTTGCAACTGCTCCGCTGGTAACCATGGGATGTGTCATGATGCGTGTCTGCAACCTGGATACCTGTCCGGTGGGCGTTGCAACTCAGAATCCGGAGCTTCGTAAGAGATTCCGTGGAAAACCGGAATATGTAGTAAATTTCATGAAATTTATTGCAGAAGAGCTGCGTGAATACATGGCAAAACTGGGAATCCGTACCATTGATGAACTGGTAGGCCGTTCTGATATGCTTTGCGTCAAAGAGGGCAGAACCGGAAGACAGGCAACCATTGACTTTAGCCGGATTCTTGATAACCCGTTTGCAGGAAAAGGTCAGAAAGTGATCTTTGATCCCAAACAGGTATATAACTTTGAACTGGAAAAGACTCTGGATGAGAAGGTCCTTATTAAAGAATTCAAATCTGCGCTGGAAAAAGGCCAGAAGAGAAGTATTGAGCTGGATGTAAGAAATACCAATCGTGCGTTTGGTACCATGTTTGGTTCTGAGATCACCAGCCATTATCCGGAAGGACTGCCGGAGGATACATTTACTGTAAAATGTACCGGTGCCGGAGGACAGAGTTTTGGCGCATTTATCCCGAAAGGACTGACACTGGAGCTCGTAGGAGATTCCAATGACTACTTCGGAAAAGGACTTTCCGGTGGTAAACTGATCGTGTATCCTCCGAAGGGAATTACCTATAAGGAAGATGAGAATATCATCATCGGTAATGTGGCACTGTATGGAGCTACCAGTGGTAAAGCCTATATTAACGGTGTGGCAGGTGAGCGTTTCTGCGTCAGAAACTCCGGAGCACATGCAGTGGTAGAAGGTACCGGCGATCATGGATGTGAGTACATGACCGGTGGATGCGTGGTCATCCTTGGAAAAGTCGGCAAAAACTTTGCAGCCGGTATGAGCGGCGGTGTGGCTTATGTGCTGGATGAAGATTGTGACTTGTACATGAAGGTGAATAAATCCATGATAACGCTGGAAGAAGTCACCAATAAATATGATGTGCAGGAACTCAAAGATATGATCCAGGAGCATGTGGCTTACACCAACTCTGAAAAAGGTAACCTGATCCTCGATAACTTTGAACAGTATCTGCCGAAATTCAAGAAGATCATTCCAAATGATTACAAGAAGATGTTAAGTCTGATCGTTCAGATGGAAGAAAAAGGTATGAATACCGAGCAGGCACAGATCGAAGCATTCTACGCGATCAAGAGAGGTTAGGAGGTACAGGCAAATGGGAAAACCAACAGGCTTTTTGGAATATGAGCGCAAAAATGCAAAAGCAGAAGCGCCGTTAGAGAGAATCAAACATTTTAATGAATTTCATACACCGCTGTCCCACGAGGAACAACAGAAACAGGGAGCCAGATGTATGGCATGTGGTGTTCCGTTCTGCCAGGCAGGACAGATGCTGGGCGGTATGATGTCCGGCTGTCCGCTGCAGAACCTGGTGCCTGAATGGAATGATCTGGTATATCTGGGCAACTGGGAGGAAGCATATTACCGTCTGTCCAGTACCAGCAACTTCCCGGAGTTCACCGGTCGTGTGTGTCCGGGACTCTGCGAGGCTGCCTGTACCTGTAATCTGAATGGTGATCCGGTAGGAACCAAAAGTAATGAGCTGGCTATTATTGAAAATGCATATAAGATGGGCTATGCCCATGCAAGACCACCGAAGGTCCGTAGCGGGAAGAAAGTAGCAGTCATCGGAAGCGGACCTTCCGGTCTGGCAACAGCCGATCAGTTGAACCGCAGAGGGCATTCTGTCACTGTTTACGAGCGCCGCGACCGTGTGGGCGGACTGCTCATGTACGGAATTCCCAACATGAAGCTGGAAAAGCATATTGTTGAGAGAAAGATCAACATCATGAAGGAAGAAGGCGTGACCTTTGTGACCAACTGCAATGTAGGTGTGGATGTGAAGGCAGAGCAGCTTCTGAAAGAGTATGACAGAGTGGTTCTGTGCTGCGGAGCTGCCAATCCAAGAGATATCAAAGCTCCGGGTCGTGATGCCAAGGGTATCTATTTTGCGGTGGACTTCCTGACGGCTACCACCAAGAGTCTTCTGGATTCCAATTTTACAGATAAGAAATTCATTCCGGCAGAAGGGAAGAATGTACTTGTCATTGGCGGTGGTGATACCGGAAATGACTGTGTAGGTACTTCAATCCGTCTGGGCTGCAAATCTGTGACACAGCTGGAGATGATGCCGAAGCTTCCGGATACCAGAGCAGAGAACAATCCGTGGCCTATCTGGCCGAGAGTCTGCAAGACCGATTATGGTCAGCAGGAGGCTATTGCCAAATTTGGTCATGATCCGCGGATCTATCAGACCACTGTTCAGGAATTTATCAAGGACAAGAATGGTAATGTGAAGCAGGCGAAGATCGTCAAGCTTGAGAGCAAAAAGGACGAGAAGACCGGACGTATGATGATGGTGCCAGTTGAAGGAAGCGAGTTCCTTCTGGATGTGGATCTGGTGCTGATCGCCGCAGGTTTTCTGGGAAGTCAGGAATATGTGACGAAGGCATTCGGTGTTAATGTGGATGGAAGAACCAATGTAGCCACCGATCCGGGCAAACATGCCACCAATGTGAAAAATGTCTTCACCGCAGGCGATATGCATATGGGTCAGTCACTGGTCGTTCGTGCGATCCGTGAAGGAAGAGACGTCGCAAGAGAAGTGGATGAGTCATTGATGGGATATACAAATCTGTAAAAAGCTGTAAAGAAACTGTAAAGACAAATTCATACTGTGAAAATGACTTTCAAAATTGCCGGGACTGTACTATAATAAATAATAGTACGGTTCCGGCATTTGTTTTGCAGGACTGGAGAAAGGTGGTCATATATGGACGAAAAATGGAAAGATTATTTCTATAAAGGTGCCGCAGTATTTTTAACGGTTGCCATGTGTATATTGTTTTTTTTCGTGGTATTCCGATTTGATGATCTGCGAAAATATGTTGGGATAGTGATCAAAATCCTGATGCCGTTTATCTACGGAGGGGTAATTGCCTATCTTCTATCGCCGGTGTGCGGTTGGT
The DNA here is from genome assembly GCF_040096225.1 of Hominiventricola aquisgranensis. Lineage (NCBI taxonomy): Bacteria > Bacillati > Bacillota > Clostridia > Lachnospirales > Lachnospiraceae > Hominiventricola > Hominiventricola aquisgranensis. The sequence continues at coordinate 34,702 of NZ_JBBMFC010000021.1, forward strand.
TTGAACGGCATCTGGCAGATCTGGCAGCTCTGGATAAAAAACCGGAGAAGACAGCAGAAAAATACCGGAAATTTTTTAAAGGGATTTCCATTCTTTTGAGCCTGCTGTTGTTCTGTCTGATTATCTATGCATTAGTAGCTATGCTGGTTCCTCAGGTGATCAACAGTATTCTGCTCCTGGTAGAAGCCATGCCTGGATACATACAGACGGTCAGCGACTGGATCGAAAAGCTTGTGCAGGACAATCCGGTTATGTTAAGCTATGTGGAGCAGTATTCTGCAGACATTATGGAGAGTGTGCAGAATTTTGCAAAGGAGCATCTGTTGCCGAATATTAACAATATCATCAGCGGTGTGTCTGCCAGCCTGTGGACCATGGTGACTATGGTGAAAAATCTTGGTATTGGTCTGATCGTAGCGGTGTATTTATTAAATAGTCGAAAGATATTCCGCAGACAGACAAAGCTGGTGATTCACGCATTGCTTCCATATAAAGAGTATCCGCCTAAAAAGAACGGAAAACCAGTAGAACAGAGGGCAGACTGGATGATCCGGGAACTTCATATTCTGAATGTATATCTGGGTGGATTTATTAAAGGAAAATTACTGGATTCCCTGATCATTGGTTTGATCTGTATGGTGTTCACAGCCTGTACCAATATGCCTTATGCGGTACTGATCAGTGTGGTGATAGGAGTGACGAACATCATTCCTTTCTTCGGACCGTTTATCGGAGCAATCCCCAGTGCGATCCTGATTCTGATGGTCAGCCCGATCCAATGTGTGTATTTTGTTATTTTTGTTATTATCCTTCAGCAGTTTGACGGGAATATTCTGGGACCGAAGATCCTTGGAAACACTACGAATTTGAGCAGTTTCTGGGTATTGTTTGCGATTTTGCTATTCGGCGGAGTATTTGGGATCGTTGGAATGGTCATTGGGGTACCGGTATTTGCATTTATTTACCAGCTGATCCGGGAGTGGGTCCTTGACCGACTGGAAGAACAAAAGCTGCAGACACAGAAAAAAGAGTAAGCAGCCGCAGGCGCTGATTCATATACTAAAAAAAAGAACAACAGGAGGCTGTTATGAAAAACATTATTGAACATGAAATCAGTCAGATTACAAAAAGCATTCTGGATGATTATGGAACTGGAAGAAACATTGATAAAATGGATCTTTTCAACCAGCCAAGCAAAGAGGAAATCATCGCTATTGTGGAGGATCTGTTAAAGATCGTCTATCCAGGATATTACAGAGATCGCTCTTATAAAATATATAACATTAAAAGCAACTCTACAGTGACGATCGAAGATGTGGCTTATCATCTGAATAAACAGATCCTGCTGGCATTGAAATACACAGCAAAAGAAGAAAATGATGTAGAAAAATTAACCGAACAGGCAGAAAAAGATACGGTTACATTCCTGAAGAAGATTCCAGATGTCCGTGCTATGCTGGAGACCGATCTGGAGGCAGCTTTTCAGGGAGACCCGGCTGCAAAATACAGAGATGAGATCATTCTGTCTTATCCGGGTATGTTTGCGATTACCGTCAATCGTCTGGCTCATGAGCTGTTCCTGCTGGAAGTGCCTCTGATCCCGCGTATCATGACCGAATATGCCCATAGCATCACAGGTATTGACATCCATCCGGGAGCAACCATTGGAAAATATTTCTTTATCGACCATGGTACTGGTGTGGTAGTTGGAGAGACAACGGTCATCGGTGATCGCGTAAAAATCTATCAGGGTGTGACTCTTGGTGCACTGTCCACAAGAGGAGGACAGAAGCTGCGGGATGTTCGGCGCCATCCGACCATTGAGGATGATGTGACGATTTATTCCGGGGCATCCATTCTTGGTGGTGAAACCGTTGTCGGAAAGAATTCCGTCATCGGCAGTAACGTGTTTATCACCAGTTCGATTCCTGCAGATACCAAAGTCAGCATGAAAGACCAGGATCTGCGCTGGGGACAGTAATTATAAAAATATTGTAAATTATTAGCACTCACTCACAATGAGTGCTAAAATTTTCTTGACATTTACATAAGTTGGGATTATAGTACTGTTAACGCATAGATAGAACAGTCATTTATAAGGTGAATGGCTGTATTTTGAGAAAGAAAGGCAGTGTATAGCATGAGCGAAAGACATGGATCACTTTCCATTAACAGTGACAATATTTTCCCGATTATTAAGAAATGGTTGTATTCAGACCATGATATTTTCTTCCGTGAGCTGATCTCCAACGGATGTGATGCAATCACAAAGCTGAAGAAGCTGGATATGATGGGAGAGTACACTCTGCCTGAGAAATATAAAGCCCAGGTACAGGTACTTGTGAATCCGGATGAAAAGACTTTGAAATTTATTGATAACGGTCTTGGTATGACGGCAGATGAGGTTGAAGAATATATCAATCAGATCGCATTTTCCGGCGCAACTGATTTCCTTGCACAGTATAAGGATAAGACGAACGAGGATCAGATCATCGGACATTTTGGTCTGGGATTCTATTCTGCATTTATGGTAGCAGATGAGGTTCATATTGATACGCTTTCCTATAAAGAGGGAGCTGAACCGGTACACTGGGAGTGTGACGGTGGAACTGAGTATTCCATGGAGACCGGTAAGCGGACAGAAGTAGGTACAGAGATCACCCTGTTCCTGAACGAGGACAGTCTGGAATTTGCTAATGAATACCGCGCCCGCGAAGTCATCAGCAAGTATTGTTCTTTCATGCCAGTGGAGATTTTCCTTGCAAAGGAAAATGCACCGCAGGAGTACGAGACCATCGACGAGAGTGAACTGACAGAGGATGATGTAGTTGTTGAGCATATCCATGTGGATGCCAAGACGGAAGAGATAGAGAATGAGGACGGAACCAAGGAGACCAAAGAGATCTCTCCGGCCAAGGAGCAGGTAAAGATCAACAAGAGACCGGTATCTTTAAGTGATCCGCATCCGCTGTGGACAAAACATCCGAACGAGTGCAGTGATGAAGATTATAAAGAATTTTACCGGAAAGTATTTATGGATTATAAGGAGCCTTTGTTCTGGATCCATCTGAATATGGACTATCCGTTTAACCTGAAAGGTATCCTGTACTTCCCGAAGATCAATATGGAGTATGAGTCTATTGAAGGAACGATCAAGCTTTATAACAATCAGGTGTTTATTGCTGACAATATCAAGGAAGTAATTCCGGAGTTCCTGATGCTGCTCAAAGGTGTCATTGACTGTCCGGATCTTCCACTGAATGTATCCAGAAGTGCATTGCAGAATGATGGATTTGTAAAGAAGATCTCTGATTACATCACCAAGAAAGTAGCAGACAAATTAAGCGGTATGTGCAAGACTGACCGTGAGAATTATGAGAAATACTGGGATGATATCAGTCCGTTCATAAAATTTGGCTGCATCAAGGATGAGAAGTTCTGTGAGCGTATGATGGAGTATGTGCTGTTCAAGGATCTGGATGGTAAATATACTACTATGAACGAGTACCTGGAAGCACAGAAACCGGCTGACGGAGAAGCAGAAGCTGACAAGGCAGAAGAAAAGACGGAAGAGAAGGCAGATGAAAAGGCCGACGGTGAAGAGAAAGAAGCTCCGAAGACAACGATCTACTATGTGACCGACGTGGTACAGCAGAGCCAGTATATCAATATGTTCCGTGAGCAGAAGATGAACGCAGTTGTTCTGAAGGATAACATTGATAATCCGTTTATCAGCCATCTGGAAGCTAAGAATGAGAAGGTTAAATTCCAGCGTATTGATGCAGATGTAACAGATTCCATGAAGGAAGAGGTATCTGAAGAAGAACTGAAGGGTGAGACCGATGCACTGACAGCCCTGTTCAGAAAAGCATTGAACAATGACAAGCTGGAGGTTAAGGTAGAGAAGCTGAAGAATGTAAATGTTTCTTCTATGGTCACACTCTCCGAAGAAAATCGCCGGATGCAGGATATGATGAAGATGTACAATATGTACGGAATGGATCCGTCTATGTTCGGAACCACGACTACACTGGTACTCAATGCCAATAATGCACTGGTAAAATACCTGTTCGAGAATCCGGAAGGAGAGCACAGCAATATGATCTGTGAGCAGCTCTACGATCTGGCAATGATCAGTCATCAGCCGCTTTCACCGGAAGCAATGACCAAGTTTGTGAACAGAAGTAATGAAATCATGATGCTGCTGACAAAGTAGATTTGAACAAATGTAATTGAGCAGCCGTACATGAGAAAGAGCAGTGGAATCAGTATGCTGCGCTGTATACATTGAAGAAGACAGCCATGCATGATTTGTACGAATTAGGCGGACATTTATGTCCGAATAAGGCGTACAAATCTTGTATGGCTGTTCTTATTCACTGCATACGAGCTCATACGATTCCGCTGCTTTTCCTTGTGTGCGGTTAGTTGATTTTACATCAGCTCGAATGGAATTTCCTGCTGATGGAGGAATTTTTGAATCATGCTGTCCCAGGCCTGGTCGAGGGTTTTATCCATGGTGAACACGGTGAGTGAGGTTCCGGTGGTGCATTGGAGTGTCCTTCCATCGTAGCGGATATTCAGCAGCAGGCCGCGGATCTGCTCAGGCGGGATGGCTACACCGGTCTGATGGAGCAGCTTTTCTGTATTGGAAGCAGACAGCTGGAAGATAAAACGAAATGCCAAAGGGGTTCGTTTTCCTTTGATCAGCTCAAAACAGAAGGGACGGATCTCCTCCCAGTAAGCCAGCGAACGGTCATCGATCTGTTCCTGCTCTTCGCCGGTATAATAAGCTTTCTGAAGCTGCCCATCCATATGAAAGGTACAAAAAGTAGTAATACTTCCTTCCAGAAGAAGGAACCGGTCAAAGGATTCACTTAATAGTAATTTTTTCATGAAATGCCGGATATCGGCAATCTGAAGTGCGATCATGGAAAATCTCCTCTGAAATCATAGAATTTTGGTGTAACAACTGTTGGGATCAAAATCCCTGTAATCTTATTGTAGTGGGATATGTCCGAAAAAGCAAGTACGGAAAAAAAGAGTGAAAGTTTATAATAGCTATGATAAACTAGGAGACAGATATGACAGCGCAAAAGAAGAGGAGAAGCAATATGAAATGTATAAACACAGTTGATGCCGTGGGACATGTTCTTTGTCATGATATTACAAGAATTGTGAAGGACGTGACAAAGGATACCGCATTTCGGAAGGGGCATATTGTTACAGAGGAAGATATTCCGGTGCTGTTATCGCTGGGAAAGGATCATCTCTATGTCTGGGAGAAGGATGAGAGCATGCTTCATGAAAATGAAGCAGCACAGATTCTCTGTGAGATATGTGAAAATGCAAACATGCATCCAACAGAAGTAAAAGAAGGGAAGATTGAGCTGATTGCTGACTGCGATGGATTGTTTCGGGTGGATGTAGCGCGTCTGGATGCGATCAACGAGATCGATGAGATCATGATCGCCACCAGACATTCGCATACAGCTGTGAAAAAAGGCGATCGGCTTCTGGGAACCCGTGTGATTCCGCTTGTTATTGCGAAGGATAAGATGGAGCAGGTCAGAACTGTGGCAGGAACAGAGCCGCTGGTGTCTCTGACTCCGTTCAGATCTATGAAAGCAGGTATTGTTACAACAGGCAATGAGGTCTATTATGGAAGGATCGAAGATACATTTACACCAGTGATCGTGGAGAAACTGTCAGCATATGGGATTAAAGTCTGCGGACATATTCTGTGTGATGATAATATGGACAAGATCACAGAGGCTATCTTAAAGCTGAAAGAGGACGGTGCGGATATGATCCTCTGTACCGGTGGTATGAGTGTAGATCCGGATGACAGGACACCGGGAGCAATCAAAAATACAGGAGCAAGGATCGTGTCTTATGGGGCGCCGGTTCTGCCGGGGGCCATGTTTTTGCTGGCTTATTTTGAGGATGGAACACCAGTGATGGGATTGCCGGGCTGCGTGATGTATGCGAAAGCGACCGTGTTTGATCTGGTTCTGCCCAGCGTTGCAGCAGGAGTGGAAGTGACCAAAAAGCAGCTGTCACACATGGGAAACGGTGGATTTTGCCTTGGGTGTAAGCCCTGCCATTATCCGAACTGCGGGTTTGGAAACTGTTTATCATGAAAGATGAGAACCAGAATGATGAAATTGAGAAAAGTATTTGCGTGTGTGACTATGTGTTTCATGGTTTTGCCTTTGGCTGGATGCGGAACATCTCAAGCAACAGAGACGAAGGAAAATGCTGAGGCAGCAGAGGCGACTTTAAATGTATTTGCAGCAGCATCCATGATAGAGACACTGACCGAGATTCAGGAAATGTATAAAGAAGTGGCGCCGAATGTGACACTGGTATTTAATTTTGATTCTTCGGGAACTTTGAAGACGCAGATTCAGGAAGGTGCAGACTGTGATGTATTTATATCCGCAGCTCAGAAACAGATGAATCAGCTGGATAAGGATGCAGATCCGGAAGTGAACACAGAAGGTCTTGATTATGTGCTTGAAGGAACCCGTATAAATCTGCTGGAGAATAAGGTTGTACTGGCTGTTCCGGACGGAAATCCGAAAGGGATAGAGAGCTTTGCGGATTTTGGAACCGACAAGCTTTCTCTTCTGGCATTGGGCAATGAGGACGTACCGGTAGGACAGTATTCAGAAGAGATCCTCACCAATCTTGGAATGCTGGATCAGCTTGAACAGGAGAATAAGATCACATATGGATCCAATGTGAAGGAAGTTACGACACAGGTATCCGAAGCAGCAGCGGATGCCGGTATTATCTATGCCACGGATGCATATTCAGCAGGCCTTCCGGTGGTGGCTCAGGCAGACGATACCATGTGCAAGCAGGTGATCTATCCGGCAGCAGTTCTGAATATTTCTGAAAATCAGGATGCAGCAGAAGCCTTCCTTGATTATCTGAAAACAGATGACTGCATGAAGGTGTTTGAAGAGGTTGGATTTACAGCTGTAAAATAAAGAAAGCAGGAGGGGCTTATGGATTGGTTCCCGTTATATAATTCTCTTCGGATCGCATTGGTTTCCAGCATATTTGTGTTTTTTACGGGGATCTTTGCAGCTTATTATATTGCAAAGCTTCCGCCTGCAGTGAAGGGAATTCTGGATGTGGTGCTGACTCTTCCGCTGGTTCTTCCACCTACGGTTGTCGGATATTTTCTGCTGATGATCCTGGGGCCGCGTAGATTGCTGGGAGCCTGGTTTCTTCAGATCTTTGATACAAAGCTTGTGATGACCTGGTATGCAGGCATCTTTGCAGCATCGATCGTCGCATTTCCGTTGATGTACCGGACTGCCCGAGGAGCCTTTGAAAACTTTGATCAGACTCTGGCATATGCAGGTCAGACTCTTGGATTGTCGAATACTTATATTTTCTGGCACATTCGCATGCCGGCCTGCAGACAGGGAATCCTGGCAGGTGCGGTCCTGGCATTTGCACGGGCACTGGGAGAGTATGGAGCAACCAGTATGGTAGCTGGTTACACACCGGGAAAGACGGCGACGATCTCAACAACCGTCTATCAACTGTGGAGAACTAATAATGATACGTTGGCATTTCGATGGGTACTGGTAAATGTGGCGATCTCGGCAGTTGTTCTTTTGCTGGTCAATCTTCTGGAGAAAAAAGAATGTTCTTCTGGTAAATCGACAAGTGGGAAGTAGAAACGATGGCATTACGGGTAGATATTTGTAAAAAACTGAATCATTTTACGTTGAAGACACAATTTGAAGCATCAGAAGGTGTGACAGGTATACTGGGAGCTTCGGGATGTGGTAAGAGTATGACACTCCGGTGCATTGCAGGGATCGAAAAGCCGGATGAAGGATATATTGAACTGAATGGGAAGGTATTTTATGATTCCAAGAATAAAATAAATCTTCGTCCACAGGAACGTCATGTGGGATTGCTGTTTCAGAATTATGCCCTGTTTCCGAATATGACGGTGGAGCAGAATCTGATGGCTGGACTGCTGTCCGGAGAAAAGGACAGAACAAAAGCCAGAACAAAAGTCCGGGAAATGCTTGCCAGATTTGAACTGACCGGGTTTGAGAAGCACCGGCCTTCACAGCTGTCAGGCGGTCAGCAGCAGAGAGTTGCTCTGGCGCGTATCTTCTTGTCTGAGCCGGACATACTGATGCTGGATGAACCGTTCTCGGCACTGGATGAATATCTCAGATGGAATCTGGAACAGGAGCTTCTGGAGGTGCTGCGGCAATTCTCAGGTCCGGCATTGTTTGTGTCGCACAGCAGGGACGAGATCTATCGCATCTGTGATAAAGCATGTGTGATGGATCAAGGCACTTCCAGTCCGGTCATTTCGGTCAGACAGTTATTTGAAGCGCCGGAGTCGAAAGCGGCAGCTGTGTTGTCTGGGTGTAAGAATTTTGCAAGAGCGCATTTTGCAGAAGCGGATGTGAAAAAAATGGTCTATGTAAGAGACTGGGGAGAGTATCTGACCTGTACAGAGACGAAGGCAGGAGAAATCTGTTATGTAGGTGTGCGTAGTCACTATATATATCCGGTCAGTGAGACTGAGGCGAAGACACATCCGGACAATACATTTCGGTGTCGGATCGAAAAAGTGATCGATGATGTATTTTCAACGGTGATCATGGTGATGCCGGAGCATGCAGAGCAGTCGGAAGAAAGCTGCAGAAATCATTTTAACAGGATCCGTGTGGAGACAACAAAAGAATTCTGGAGGACGTTTTGTGAAAAAGAACATCCACAGGAGAGCCTGTGGCTGCATGTGGATCCTGCGGATGTGATGGTATTGAGATAATTGTATTGTATCAGCCGCCAATGCGTGACATTTCGGCGTCTTCTGTGATGGAGGAAAGAGTTTCAAAGCAATGGGCGGCAGGTTTTTGAAAATAGCCTGAGCCAGCAATTTCTGAGCTTCTTTCGTGTCACCGCTTCTGAGTGCGTCTTTGACCAAGATACGTTCCTGATAACACAGGCAGGGCTTGAGATCGCCTGTAGCAGTCAGCCGGATCCGGTTGCAGCTATTACAGAATTTTCCATGAATAGCACTGTGAAGTCCCTGGCGGCGGAGGGCTTCCTGCTTTTAACTGATCAAAACATTCCTGATTCATGGAGATGCGTCCTTCGGCGATGGCTTCTCTTGCGGTTTCTGCTTTTTTACTTATGTCTACCATAATGGCATCTCCATGCTGATTAAAATGTGTAAATTCACCCATGCTTGATTCTCCTGCAAGTATTTTGTTTTATTATACCCAGCGTCAGAAAACCTGTCAAATTTGGAAATCAGTTGCTTAAAAGTGCCAGATGGAGTACCATAAGAATCAATATGGAGATCTGACAGGAGGCATAGGTCATGGGAAAAATTATGGCTGTGAATATCAGCGAAGAGAGAGGAACGCAGAAGAAAAATGTGCATTCTGCCAGATTGATCGAAGACTGGGGAATTGAACATGATGCGCATGCCGGAAAATGGCATCGACAGGTCAGCCTGCTCTCTTATGAGAAAATAGAAGAATTCAGAAAAAAGGAGCACCGGTGGATGAAGGTGCTTTTGGTGAAAATCTGATCATTCAGGGAATTGATCTGAGACATCTTCCGGTGGGAACAAGGCTTGCATGCTGAGCCGTGCAGCCGCTGGTATCCGGAAACATACGTTGATCATTAATCTTCCGGGAAGTCCAAAAGCAGTAAAAGAATCTCTGGAGTATATTTTACCGTCTCTGGAGCATGGGCTTGAGATTCTGACGGGAATTGCATCCAATTGTGCAGTCAGATAAGAGAATATGGATCAACCATCAGAAGAAGCTATTGTATTTGTGCAACTGCTCTAAATCTGAAATTTATGGGAAATTTAGGTTAGTAATTCTGCTAAATGAGAACCTTAAAAGAAACCGGCCTTTTTGTTATACTACAACCGTATATGTTTATACTGATTAAAAGTCTCATAGAACAGACTTGGGGGTGACATCATTGTGGATGAGCAGATAATCAGAACTTTACAAGAACAGGCCATAGAAGAGCGTCAGTATATTCAGGAAAAGTATGGACAGGATGAAGATGTTGTTCAGGTGGTCAACAGACGGGATTATTTAACCGGTCGTCAGAGTGCAGCGGTCAGACTGTATGACAATGAAAGAAATGTTCCACTGCACCGACATGGTTATATTGAACTGATGTATGCGTATAAGGGTACATTTACACATAGATTTGGTGAGGAGAAAGTGCTCCTGGAAGAGGGAGACCTTCTTGTGATGAACCAGTATGTGGAGCACTGTGTGGTGGAGTCCGGTGAAGAGAATATTGGAATCAATATCATTGCGGTACCGGAATTTTTTGAAAAGCCATTTCAGATGCTGAAAAAACAGAATAAGATCATGGATTTTCTGGTGGAGATGCTCAGGCGGAATACCAGAAAGCCGCAGTATCTGATCTTTCATATCAAAGGTCGGCATGCCCTGGAAAACCTCATGGAAAATCTGATAGAATCCATTATGGAAGGCAACGGAGCCAGCGAGGAGATCAGCCAGTATACTATGGGGCTGCTCTTTTTATATTTGGCGGAACAGATGGACCGGGAGGAGCATGATCCTGTGGAGAATTATAAGGATGAGATCATTCAGGAGACTCTGAAATACATAGAGATCCAGTACCGGACTGCAAGACTCGGCAAGATTGCTGAGGACTACCATCTGGCATTGCCATCACTGAGTAAGCTGATCAAGGAAGGTACGGGAAGTACATTCCAGGAACTTCTGATGAAGCGCAGATTTGAAAAAGCAGCAGTGCTTTTGCTGGAGACAAACCTTCCGGTGGAAGAAATCGCCTTGAATGTGGGCTATGAGAATCAGAGTTATTTTCATCGTCAGTTTAAGATGCGTTACGGGGTAACACCCAGACGGTACCGGCTGATCCATAGAAGAAAGATGCGTCAGCAGGGGAAGATTTAACAGAATATGATTGATAAGACCAGACGAGAACCGATGAGGATTGTCTGGTCTTTTTGGTAGGTTGACAAAGCCTGATAATATAGATAAAATGAAGAATAAAAGAGCCGGAATTCGTGTTCGGCTCTTTCTTTTCCGAATGAGAGGATGGGATCTATGGAACAATATGATGCAGAAGAATTGATGCAATATATACAAGAGCGAAAATTCCGACTGCTGCGGGCCCGTCTTTCTGAGATGAATGAAGCGGATATTGCAGAATTTCTGGGAGAACTGGAGGATAATCCGAAGGTCATGGTATTCCGTATGCTGCCCAAGGAGCTGGCGGCAGATGTGTTTGCATTTCTGGAACCGGATGTGCAGGAACACATTATTAACAGCATCACAGATGCGGAGCTTGCCAAGATCATTGAAGACCTGTTCGTAGATGATGCCGTGGACATGCTGGAGGAGCTTCCGGCTACTGTTGTAAAGCGAGTTATGCGTACCGCAGGCCCGGAGACCAGATCACTGATCAACCAGTTCTTGAAATATCCGGAGAACAGTGCTGGAAGTATTATGACGGCAGAGTATATCGGTCTGAAAAAATACATGAATGTGGAGCAGGCCTTTGCCTATATTCGTGCTCATGGTGTGGATAAGGAGACCATTTATACCTGTTTTGTCACGGATGCCCAGCGAAGGCTGGAAGGCGTGGTGACGATCAAGGATCTTCTGATGAATCCTTATGATATGAAGATTCAGGACATTATGGATGAAAATGTGATCAAGGCGGTGACTACAGAAGATCAGGAAGAAGTTGTGGATCTGTTCAACAAGTATGACCTGATGTGTCTGCCGGTAGTGGATCACGAGGATCGTCTGGTAGGAATCGTTACAGTCGATGACGTGGTGGATGTCATGGAAGAGGAGGCTACCGAGGATATTGAGAAGATGGCAGCTATGCTCCCCAGTGACAAGCCTTATCTGAAGACAGGTATCCTTGAACTGGCGAGGAACCGGATCGTCTGGCTGACGGTACTGATGCTCAGTTCCATGATCACAGGAAGTATTCTGACCCATTATGAGACTGCATTTGCAGCATTACCGCTGCTTGTAAGCTTTGTACCTATGCTGACAGGTACGGGAGGAAATGCAGGAAGTCAATCCAGTACTACGGTGATCCGTGCCATGACGATCGGAGATGTGGAGCCGAAAGATATTCTGAAAATTGTCTGGAAAGAGATCCGCGTGGCAGTGGTGGTTGGCATTATCCTGGCATCACTGAATTTTATAAGGCTGATGGTTCAATATCCGGGAGAGACGATGGTGTGTATCACGGTTGTGGTGAGTCTGGTCGTGACCATTATTCTGGCGAAGACCATTGGATGTACATTGCCGATCCTGGCACAGATCCTTCATCTGGATCCGGCGATCATGGCAGCTCCGTTGATCTCAACCATCGTAGATGCGTGCAGTCTGATCGTATATTTTCAGATTGCCTGCAGATTACTGGCTATCTGATGAATTTACAAATACACAGTTGTGAAATAGAAGGAGATATGAAATTATGTTAAATGGAAAGAAAGTGCTGTTCAGCGGCATGCAGGCAACAGGAAATCTGACTCTTGGCAATTATCTTGGAGCACTGAAAAACTGGGTGGGACTCTGTGACGAGTATGAGTGCTTCTACAGTGTAGTGGATATGCATTCCATCACGGTCAGACAGGATCCGGCAACTCTTCGGAAACGTGCCCGGACACTGCTGATGATCTACATTGCGGCAGGTATTGATCCGGAGAAGAACTGTCTGTATTACCAGTCCCATGTATCCGGTCACGCAGAGCTGGCATGGATCCTGAACTGCTTTACATATATGGGAGAGCTGAACCGTATGACGCAGTTTAAAGATAAGTCTGCAAAACATGCAGACAATATCAACGCAGGTCTCTTTACATATCCAGTACTGATGGCTGCTGATATTCTGTTGTATCAGGCGGATGTGGTTCCGGTCGGTATTGATCAGATGCAGCATCTGGAGCTGACCAGAGATATTGCACAGCGTTTTAATGGTATCTATGGAGATGTATTTACGATTCCGGAGGCATATGTCGGTAAAGTAGGAGCCAAGATCATGAGCCTTCAGGATCCGAGCCGAAAGATGTCCAAGTCAGATGAGAATCCGAACGCATCGATCTATCTGATGGATGATCCGGATACCATTATCCGTAAATGCAAACGAGCAGTGACTGATTCTGAAGGGCAGATCCTGTACCGGGAAGAACAGCCGGGTATCCGTAACCTGATCGATATTTACAGTGCATGTACGGGCAAGACTCCGGAAGAAGTTGTCAAAGAATTTGATGGAAAAGGTTATGGTGACTTCAAACTGGCAGTCGGTGAGTCTGTTGTCAGTGTTCTGAAACCATTACAGGACCGTTTCGCAGATCTGGAGAAGAACAAAGATTACATTGACCGGATCATCAAGGAAAATGCGGAAAAGGCCGGATATGTAGCCAATAAGACACTGCGTAAGGTACAGAAAAAAGTAGGTTTCCCGGAGCGTATCCGCTGATCATACGAGAGGAGAGACAAACATGAAAAAAGAGATCAAACCAGAAGAGTTTACAAAGAATCCATTTCATATGATCGGGAAGGAATGGATGCTGGTAACTGCTGAAAAGGATGGAAAAGTCAATACCATGACGGCTTCCTGGGGCGGTGTTGGCATCATGTGGGGAAAACCGGTGGCCTATGTGTTCATCAGACCGCAGAGATATACCAAGGAATTTATTGATGGGACAGATACGTTCTCCCTGTCCATTCTGGGTGAGGAGCACAGAAAGACATTGTCTTATCTGGGAACCGTATCAGGTCGGGATGAGGATAAGATCAGTAAATCAGGACTTCATGTGAAACATGAAGGTGTAACTCCGTATTTTGAAGAGGCAAACACAGTCATGGTATGTAGAAAGCTGTTTGCGCAGCCACTGGATCCGGCGGGATTTATTGATAAAGAGTGTGATACGAAATGGTATCCGCAAAAGGATTATCACACCATGTATGTGGTGGAAATTGAGAAGGTACTTGTGGATTAATGGAACGTCATTTGACCTGGACGGTGGATAAGTCCCAGGAAGGAAAACGACTCATTGACTGGTTAAGAGAAAAGGGCTGTTCCAAGCAGGTTCTGTCTGTGATAAAGAATCATGAGGGCAGCCTTTTGAACAATGGAGAGAAACCTTATTTCAGAGATCCGCTGCAGGCAGGAGACGTGGTGGAACTGACATTGCCGCAAGAGCAGGATACCAGTACCATTGTGCCGGTCCGGCAGGAATTTTCTATTATATATGAAGATGAAGATCTGATGGTCATCAACAAGCCGGGCAATCTGCCGGTGCATCCGTCTGTTAATCATTTTGAAAATACTCTGGCTAATGGGGTGAGCTGGTTGTGCCGGCAGAGGAATGATTATTTTCCATTCCGGTGTGTAAATCGGCTGGATGGCGGGACTACGGGACTGTTGATCCTTGCGAAAAATGTGTTCAGTTCAGCGATTCTCTATGAGCAGATGAAGGAGCGGAAGATCCACCGTACCTATCTGGCGGTGGTATCCGGTGAACTTAAGGAAAGCGGAACCATTGATCTGCCTATCGCTCGGAAGGCAGAATCAGTGATCGAGCGCTGCGTTGACAAAGCACATGGAGAATGGGCAGTGACTCATTACGAAGTGCTGGAAGCAAGAGCGGATCAGACACTGGTAAAATGTCAGCTGAAGACAGGAAGAACTCATCAGATCCGGGTGCATATGCAGGCAATCGGTCATCCTCTTGTGGGGGATTTTCTCTACAATCCGGATGCATCGAAAGGAGGCAGACCATTATTGCATTCTTGGAAGCTGGCATTTTCCCATCCGGTGAGTGGAGAAGCTGTGGATTTCACGGCTCCAATTCCGGAAGATATGTGAAAAACAGAAATGCAAAGCATTTTGGAGGCTAACTCTGAATAGTTAAAAATATGAATGTGAGGTATATATGAAATTTCAGATGATTCATGAAAATTACAATGTAGCAGATCTGGCAAAGTCAGAGGCATTTTACGAGAAAGCACTGGGATTGAAAGAATGCCGTAGAAAAGAAGCAGAAGATGGCTCTTTTATCATTGCTTATCTGAAAAATGAGGAAAGTGATTTTGAACTGGAACTGACCTGGATGAGAGATATGGACAGACCCTACGATCTGGGTGACTGTGAATTCCATCTGGCATTCCGTGTAGATGATTATGAAGCAGCATATGCCCACCACAAAGAGATGGGCTGTATCTGCTTTGAAAATCCGTCCATGGGAATCTACTTTATTCAGGATCCAGACGGATACTGGCTGGAGATCGTTCCGACTAAATAGGAGATCCGTCTGAAGTTCAGACGGACTGTTCCGGGTGACGCTCCCGATAGGAGAAGATGCATCCACAATAGTCCTGACGGTACAGATCGTACTCTTTGGACAATTCTGTGGAACGTTTGTAGCCGTTACGTTTTTTAAAATCATTGGGAAGCCAGCGAACACCGTACTGTTCTGCTAATTCTTCCCCGATTTCATTGAGTTTTTCCGCATTCTTCAGCGGACTGATCGACAGGGTTGTGGCAACATAGTCACAGCCCTTTTCTTTTGCCGTGCGGACTGCTTCTGTAAGTCTGAGGCGGTAGCAGGCAAAGCACCGTTTGCCGCCCTCTGGGATCTCTTCCATTCCTTTTGCACAGTGATAAAAATCGGCTGGAATATAATCACCCTCCAGAAAATCCACTGGATAACGGGTGGGAAGTTCCCGGATCAGTCGCATCTGTTCCTGCACCCGGTTGTGATATTCACTCTCCGGATAGATATTAGGATTGTAATAAAGAACTGTGATCCTGAAATACCTGGACAGGTATTCCAGTACATAACTGCTGCAAGGGGCGCAACAGCTATGGAGCAGCAATGTAGGCGCGGTTTCTTCTTTATCTGTACAGAGCTGATCCAGCACCTGATCCAGCTCCTTTTGGTAATTACGTTTATTCATAAAATAGTGATTCCTTTAAGATACAGTTTCCATGATTCATGACGATTGTAGCATAAGTGATGAATTACTACAATATATAAGTGCAGCTAATAAAAATTCAGTAGAAAAAATAGACAGTAGCAGGATTGACCAGGGAAGTGGAAATCCGTAAAATATTAGTCGGTTTGATTATCAATATACAAAAGTTTTGGAGGCTTTATTTTATGAAAAAAATTTCAACTCCTTATGAATTTGAGGGAAGAATCCCGCTTACGCAGGCGATTCCGCTGGGATTGCAGCATGTAATGGCGATGTTTATCGGAAATCTGACTCCGCTGATCATCGTGATGGGACTCTGCGGACTGACAGCAGATGCCGGTTATGGAGCACTTCGCACAGCACTTTTACAGAATGCTATGATCATGGCAGGTATTGTGACACTGGTTCAGATGTTTTCCATTGGACCGGTAGGAGGTAAAGTGCCGATCGTTATGGGAACATCGTCTGGTTTCCTTGGCGTCCTGAATAATACGGTTGCTGCCTGCGGCGGTGGTATCCTTGCTTACAGTGCGATCATGGGAGCCTGTATTGTAGGCGGTATTTTTGAAGGTGTTCTCGGAATGTTCCTGAAACCGCTTCGTAGATTTTTTCCGGCTATTGTGACCGGTTCGGTGGTAATTGCTATCGGCCTTTCTCTTCTGGGAGTGGGAATCAACTATTTCTGTGGCGGAAGCGGTAAAGCAGATTATGGCTCTTTGCCGAATCTGTTCCTTGGATTCGTTGTTCTGATCGTGATTATTTTACTGAAGCATTTTGCTCCACAGGACAGTGTACTTTCTTCCGCAGCTATTTTGTTTGGTATTCTGGCAGGCTATGTGGTGGCTGTGATCATGACGCTGGTTCTTCCTACAGTAGGAATCAATGCAGATGGAGCAGAATATACCTATTCCTGGGTCGTTAATTTTGAACAGATCAAAAATGCAGCATGGATCGCTGTCCCAAGTTTTATCGGATTCGGCGCACTGGCTGATATGAAGATTGTATTCCAGGCAAATGCGATCATTCCAATCGGAATTATGTTCATTGTCACTGCAATTGAGACAGTTGGCGATATCTCGGCCTGTATCGAAGGCGGTATGAATCGGGAAGCAACAGATTCTGAACTGTCCGGCGGCGTGATCTGTGATGGACTTGGTTCTTCCTTTGCAGCACTGTTTGGTGTGCTGCCGAACACTTCCTTTTCACAGAATGTAGGCCTGGTATCCATGACGAAGGTAGTGAACCGGTTTGCAATCTCTATGGGTGCGATCTTCCTGATACTCTGTGGATTCTGTCCGAAGATCGGTGCGGTCATGTCTGTGATGCCACAGTCCGTGCTGGGTGGTGCGGCAGTTATGATGTTTGCATCAATCCTGATCTCTGGTATTCAGCTGATCACGAAGGAGCCAATTGGAAGTCGTGAGATCACGATCATCTCTGTGGCTATCGGACTTGGATACGGTCTTGGTGCAACCAGTGGAGCAACTGCTCAGCTGCCGTATTATATACAGCTGATCTTTGGCGGATCCGGAATCGTACCGTGTTCTCTGGCAGCAATCCTTCTGAATATAATTTTGCCGAAGAGATCGAGTCCGGTTCGTAAAATGTGGGATATTGAAGATGAAAAATAAAATCATTGCAGTCATTGGAGCGGGTGGCAAGACCACCCTGATCCATCGACTGGCAGAAGAATATCGCAGGAAGGGCGCGTCTGTGCTGGTGAGTACCACTACCCATATGCTGGTGGAACCGGATACAGATCTCTCCTGCGATTCTTTTGCTATTATGGAAAAAATAAAAAAGACAGGATACTGTATGGCAGGAGCTGTCTGCTCGGAAAATTCTGCAAAAATGCAATCATTGCCGGAACAGATGCTTCATGACTTGATGAAGCAGGTGGATTATGCTTTAATAGAAGCAGATGGAGCGAAACATTATGCGCTGAAGTATCCGTCAGAACAGGAACCGGTGATTCCCGAGGGGACGACCGATGTGATTCTGGTGCTTGGATCATGGGATCTGGGAAAGCCATGTAAGGATGTGGTCTTTCGGTTTGAACATATGACATCTGCACTTGGAATCTCCGGAGATATGAAAGCAGATAAACAGATGCTTCAGTGGATTTGGCAGGCATATGAGGAAAAGCTGAAGAACATGGATTACCAGGGGCATTTTCATGTTCTGCTGTCTGAAAAGACAGATCAGGGACTTATGTTTCACACACTGGAGGAATGAAAGAGGCTATATGAATAAAGAGATACTTATTATCTGCCGTGGCGGAGGAGATCTGGCGACTGGAATCGTACATCGTCTATTTCGGGCGGGGTATCAGGTGCTGATCCTGGAGACAGCAGAACCGGCAGCGATCCGGCGACAGGTCTCTTTCTGCGAAGCTGTCTATGAGGGAACGGCAACCGTGGAAGGAGTCACTGCTGAGAGAATCTACACAGCCAAAAAGCAGGCGGTGGAAGAAGTGCTTCAAAGAGGACGTATACCGCTTCTGGTGGATCCGGATGGACGATCAATAGAAGTCTTAAAGCCGGATGTTGTGGTGGATGCGATCATTGCCAAGAAGAATCTGGGGACATATAAAGAGATGGCACCGCTGGTCATTGGAATCGGACCGGGATTTGTGGCTGGAAAAGATGTGCATCTGGTGGTGGAATCCATGCGTGGACATAATCTGGCACGGATTCTGGAGACTGGATCTGCGCTTGCAAATACTGGAATTCCCGGTAATATTGGAGGCTACACAAAAGAGAGGGTCATTCATGCAGCGGCAGAAGGATATATGAAGAACCTTCATCAGATCGGGGATGTGGTGCGAAAAGGGGAAAAGATTGCAAGAATCTATGAACAGATGTCTCCGGAGGGTGTATTTTCCGGAAGATTTGTATCGGTAGAGGCGACAATTCCGGGAGTGCTCCGGGGACTGATCCGTGAGGGATATCATTTTCAGAAAGGATTTAAGATCGCAGACATTGATCCAAGAGAAAGCGAGCTTGCCAATTGTTTTACGATTTCGGATAAAGCCAGCAGTATCGGCGGAAGTGTGCTGGAAGCGGTCTGCAGATATGTAAATGGATAAGATGGAACAGATATATGCCTGTGTAAGAGATCGGGACCGGTCTAAGAATGCATTGCTTGCCACGGTGACAGAGGGAGCAGCTGCAGGTGAAAAAGCATATGTGGAAGATGGTACGATCCAGATACAGAAGGGAACTTTTTTTACAGGGGAAAATGAAAAAAACCTGCAGGGAAAAGGGCTCATGAAGATCAACGGTCAGGAAGTATTTCTTCAACCACTGGGAAATCAGTCAAAGCTTATTATCTGCGGAGGCGGACATGTGTCACAGGCATTGGTTAAGATGGCTGGACTTCTGGATTTTGAGATCACAGTATTGGAAGATCGGCCACTGTTTGCAGAGACTGCCAAAAGAGAGGGCGCGGATCAGGTATTCTGTGGAGATTACAGAGAACTGCTGCGGCAGATTCCGGACAGCAGTGACAATTATTTTGTCTGCATGACCAGAGGTCATCGGTTTGACAGAGACTGCCTGCTGGAGATCCTGAAAAAGCCGCATGCTTATGTGGGCATGATGGGTTCCAGAAAACGGTCGTTTCTGATGAAAAAGGATTTGGTGCAGGAAGGTTTTTCAGAAGAACTGGCAGAATCGCTCCATGCACCCATCGGATTGTCCATCGGAGCACAGACTCCGGCAGAGATCGCATTGTCTGTGATCAGTGAGATTGTAAAGGTGAGAAGTGAGCAGTCAAAGGAGACCGCACTGGATGAACAGGTGCTGGAGATATTAAGCCGAACGCCGGAGCCGGGAGAGCAGAGAGTGCTATGTACGATCATAGAAAAACATGGAAGCGCACCTCGAAGCGCAGGTACGCAGATGGTGGTGACTTCCATGAACCAGATTACGGGAACCATCGGCGGAGGCTGTGCAGAGGCTGAAGTGATCACAGCCTGCAGAGAACATTTTTATAAGCTGCGGGAGCAGATCCCTCATGCGGCTTGTGAAAAGAGGCAGATACGGATGAGCACAGACAATGCGGAAGAAGAAGGTATGGTCTGTGGCGGAACCATTGTTGTATTATTGGAAGAAATATAGAACAGGGGAACGGTATGATTTATCTGGATAATGCAGCAACAACGATGCAGAAGCCGGAAGCAGTCGCAGAGGCGGTTGTTGCTGCCATGGGCAGTATGGGTAATTCTGGCAGGGGGGCTGGAAGTGCAGCACTTCAGGCATCAAGGATCATTTATAATGCGAGGATTCATCTGACCAGGCTGTTTGGCGGAACAGATCCTTCCCGACTTATTTTTACCGGAAATTCTACAGAAAGTCTCAATCTGGCGATTCATGGTCTGTTTGTTCCGGGAGACCATGTGATCACCACCGAATTGGAGCACAATTCCGTTCTGCGGCCTTTGTATGCACAGCAGGAAGAAGGTGTTGCATTGACTGTTGCAGTAAGCGGAAGAAATGGCACGGTGGATTTTTCGGAAATTGAAAAAGCGATCCGTCCGGGAACAAAAGCAATTGTCTGCACACATGCGTCTAATCTGACTGGAAATGTAACAGATCTGGAACGGATGGGAAAGCTTGCAAAAGCTTATGGATTGCTGCTGGTGGTGGATGCATCACAGACGGCAGGAGTGCTGGACATAGATGTAGAGAAGATGCAGATCGATGTACTTTGTTTTACAGGACATAAGAGCCTGATGGGACCGCAGGGAACCGGAGGACTGTATGTAAGACAAGGCATTTCTGTTCAACCATGGAAAAGTGGCGGAACCGGAGTGTACAGTTTTCTTAAAAAGCAGCCGGAAGAATATCCGGAACATCTGGAAGCCGGAACGCTTAACGGACATGGAATTGCAGGACTTCTGGCAGCAGTACAGGAGATAGAGCGGATCGGACAGCGGCAGATCTATGAAAAAGAACACCGGTTGATGACACTTTTTTATGAAGCGGTCAGACAGATCTCAGGAGTGAAAATCTACGGAGATTTTTTGGAAGAAAATGTTCGATGTCCTATTGTAGCACTGAACATTGGAAATGAGGATTCGTCCCAGATCAGTGACTGGCTGCAGGAGGAATATGGAATTATAACCAGAGCAGGAGCACACTGTGCACCGCTGATGCATGCATATTTTCATACGGAAAAACAGGGGATGGTAAGATTCAGTTTTTCTTATTATAATACAGAAGAAGAGGTATCTGCGGCAGTCGAAGCGGTCCGCAGAATCGCAGAAGAAGTACAGGTATAAGGAGAGAGAATGACAGAAGAAATCACATTTTGCAGGGGAGGCGGCTGTACTGCCAAGCTTGGACCGGATCTTTTGAGCCATGTGCTTTCAAAGATTCCAAAAGGAGAAAAAGACCCTGATCTTCTGATCGGATATGACAGTAAAGATGATGCGGCGGTCTATCGAATCTCAGATGATACAGCAGTAGTACAGACACTGGATTTTTTCCCACCCATGCTGGATGATCCGTATTTGTTTGGACAGATTGCGGCAGCTAATGCACTCAGCGATATTTATGCCATGGGCGGTGTAGTAAAGACCGCATTGAATATTGTCTGTTTTCCGGAAAAGATGGATCTTAATATTCTTGGAAAGATCCTGCAGGGTGGAGCAGAAAAAGTAATAGAAGCAGGAGGTATGCTGGCAGGAGGACACTCGATTATGGATGCGGATGTGAAATATGGGCTTTCCGTGACAGGTGTGGTGCATCCGGATCATATTTATGGGAATAATCAAGGGCAACCGTCAGATATGCTGATCCTGACAAAAAAATTAGGGGTTGGTCTGGTGTGCAATGCCAACCGGGTAAATCTGGCACCGGAAGGTGCTATGAAGGAAGCAATCGATTCTATGACTCTTCTGAACAGAAAAGCAGCGGAAATCAGTCATCATTATGAGATCCATGCTTGCACAGATGTGACAGGATTTGGCTTCCTGGGACATTTAAGTGAGATGATTAATGAACAGATATCGGCGGAGATTGATTCTATCTCGATTCCGGTTATCAGTGGAGCAATCCATTGCGCAGAAGAATTTCTTCTGACAGCTGCAGCGCAGCGTAATCGGAACCATGTGAAGGAACGGGTGGAATTCGCTTCAAAGATACCTTTTTCGATGGAAGAGTTATTATTTGATCCGCAGACATCTGGGGGACTGTTGTTTGCGGTGAGAGAAGATCAGGCGGGAGAATTCCTGAAGGAATTAAAAGGAGCAGGACTTCCGGCAGCTATTGTGGGAAGACTGACATCAAAAAAAGAAAAAGATATTTATGTGAAATAGGAGGGTATAAGATGATCACAGTCAATGCAATCGGGGATGCTTGTCCCATACCTGTTGTAAAGACCAGGAAAGCCATGGAGACGATAAAAGGATCTGAAGTGGTGGAAACACTTGTGGATAATGAGATCGCTGTGGAAAACCTGAAAAAGATGGCCGGACAGATGGGATATCAGGTGAAGGATCAGAAGCTGGAAGAAGGAAAATACAGCGTACAGATCATGGTTACGGAAGCGGAAAAAACAGAAAACATACAGGCGGATATCTGCGACTGCAGCCCCACAGCGGCATCTGATAAAGTGGTGGTAATCCGCAGTAACGTTATGGGAGAAGGCGATCCGGAGCTTGGAAAAGTGCTGATCAAAGGGTTTATTTATGCATTGTCTCAGCAGGAAGAGCTTCCGAAGACCATACTCTTTTATAATGGAGGTGCCTGTCTGACCTGTGAAGGATCTGCATCTCTTGATGATCTTAAAGAGCTGGAACATCGCGGCGTAAAGATCCTGACTTGTGGTACTTGTCTGAATTTTTACGGATTATCTGAAAAGCTGAAAGTTGGAGAAGTGACGAATATGTATGATATCGCTGCGACCATGTCCAAAGCTTCTCTGATTGTGAGCCCGTAGAATGAGAAGGAAATATCTGCAGCTGGTGGTGACATTTGCCACAACCACCGCAGCTATGGAGATGGAACAGCGGGCGGAGAAAGCAGAGATTTCAGGAAGACTAATCCCTCTTCCGTCTGAGATCTCGGCAGGCTGCGGACTGGCCTGGAAGACAGAGCTTTCAGAAAAAGAAACCATCATGAACTTTATGGAGCAGCAGAAGCTTCATTGGGAAACAATGTATGAACTTCTGATGTTCTGAGACTACAATAAGAAGATAGATAGAAAGGAAGCCATGCTTTATTATAATCAGTATGTAAGGGCAGAGAGCCTTGACGAGGCATATACTCTGTATCAGAAAAAAAACAATTTTATTCTGGCCGGAATGCTCTGGCAGAAAATGAGAAACCGGACAATGGGAACAGCCATCGATCTGTGTGCACTTGGTCTGGATCAGGTGGATGAGACAGAGACGGAGTTTCGGATCGGGGCATATGTGTCTCTGCGGGAACTGGAGACCAATGAACGTCTGAATGCTTATACGGAAGGTGCATTTCGGGAGTCAGTACGTCATATTGTGGGAGTACAGTTTCGAAATGTGGCAACAGTTGGCGGCAGCCTCTGGGGACGTTTTGGTTTCTCCGATGTGATGACTATTTTCCGTGCACTGGGGGCAAAGGTAGAACTGCATCATGCAGGAATCATGGATCTGGATGAGTTTGTCAGACTTCCGAGAAAGACCAGAGATATTCTTGTGGCTGTGATCGTGCCAAAGACCGTGGAAAAAGTGGTGTATCTCAGCCAGAGAAACCAGTCCACCGATTTTCCGGTGCTGACCTGCGCAGTTGCAAAGAGAGCAGACGGATATGCAGCAGTGGTGGGGGCAACTCCTCATCTGGCGGAAGTGGTACTGGATCGACAAGGCGTGCTCACAGAGATTACAGATGAATCGATCAGCAAGTTTGCAGAACAGGTATCAGAAGAGATCCGGTTTGGCAGCAATGTGAGATCCGGCGCAGCCTACCGTAAGGCAGTCTGTCGGGTACTTGTGAAGAGAGCACTGGAAACATGGAAAGGAGAACAGATCTGATGGATGTAAAGATAACATTGAACGGGAAAATGATAACAGATTCCGTAGATGCAGATATGGTTCTTCTGGATTTTTGCAGAAAACATAACTGCTATTCTGTAAAACGCGGATGTGAGTCCGGCAACTGTGGGCTTTGTACAGTGCTGCTTGATGGAAAGCCGATCCTTTCCTGCAGTACACCGGTTGGACGTGCTAACGGACGCAGAGTGGATACGCTGGAAGGTCTGCAGGAAGAGGCAAAGGCATTTACCAGATTTTTTGCAGCACAGGGAGCAGATCAATGTGGTTTCTGTAATCCGGGATATATTGTGAATATTGTGGCATTGCTCAGAGAAAATCCGGATCCGACAGATGAGGAGATCCTGGAATATCTGTCAGGTAATCTTTGCCGCTGTACCGGATACCAGAGCCAGCTTCGTTCTCTTCGAAATTATCTGAACAGTAAAAAGGAAGGGGCAGCTATGGATCTGGAAGCAAATGTCTATGGAGAAGATGTTGGAAAGGAGTGGAAGCATGAAGGAATTTAAACGTGACAGAAAAGAGTATCATGCAGTGGGAAAGTGTATTCCAAAGAAAGATTCTGATCAGCTTCTGCTTGGAAAACCTGTATTTATGGATGACATTATTCCGAAGGATTGTCTCATAGTAAAACTGCTGCGCAGCCCTCATGCGCATGCGATCATCGAAGAGATCAATACGGCGGCTGCTATGAAGGTGCCAGGGATTGTTGCTGTCTATACATGGAAGGATGTGCCTCGAAGGAGATTCTCTATTGCCGGACAGACTTTTCCGGAGCCATCTCCCTATGATCGTCTGATTCTTGATCAAAGAGTCCGAAGTGTAGGAGATGCGGTTGCGATTGTAGCAGGTGAGACAGAAAAAGCAGTGGACAAAGCATTGCGTGTCATTAAAGTGAAATATCAGGTGCTGGAGCCGGTGCTTGATTTCCGCAAAGCACTGGATAACCAGGTGCTGGTTCATCCGGAAGATAACTGGATGTCCCATGGAAATACAGGAGATGTGAAACGCAATCTTCTGCATCATGAAGAAGATGCTCATGGAGATGTGGAAGCGGTACTTGCAGATTGTGAAGAAGTTATTGAGCATAGCTGGAGAATTAAAGCTGCTCAGCAAGGGTATATGGAGACAATCCGTGCTTATTGTGAGATCGATCGGTACGGAAGACTTCATTGTATCAGTTCCACACAGATCGTATTTCATATCAGACGTATTCTTGCCAATGCTCTTGGAATCTCCAAATCCATGGTCCGTGCAGAAAAGCCGCGGATCGGCGGTGGATTTGGAGCCAAGCAGACAGCAGTGTGTGAAGTATATCCTGCTTTTGTCACATGGATGACAAAGCGGCCAAGTAAGATTATTTACAGCAGAAGAGAGTGCCAGACCATTGCGTCTCCCCGTCATGAGATGGAGGTAACTGTGCGTCTGGGTGCAATGAAAGATGGAAGGATCCGGGCGATCGATCTGTATACGTTATCCAATACAGGTGCTTATGGAGAACATGGAACAACGACAGTGGGACTTTCCGGACATAAAGCAATTCCGCTCTACACAGGCGGATGCGAGGCAACCCGGTTTTCCTGTGATGTGGTTTATACTAATGTGCAGGCAGCAGGTGCTTATCGTGGATATGGCGCAACACAGGGAATCTTTGCCCTGGAGTCTGCAGTCAATGAACTGGCTGAAAAGCTTAAGATCGATCCGGTGGAGCTTCGGATGAAAAATATTGTCCGGGAGGGCATGTTCATGCCGGCTTATTTTGGAGAGACGGCGAATGCCTGTGCACTTGACCGGTGTATTACACACTGTGCAGATCATTTTCACTGGAAAGAAAAATATCCGGTACGTGATATGGGAAATGGAAAAGTGCGCACTGCAGGTATGGCAATCGCCATGCAGGGTTCTTGCATCTCTAATGTGGATGTGGGTTCCTGCACTCTGAAGCTTTCTGATGATGGAACATATAATATGCTGATCGGTGCCGCAGATATGGGAACCGGATGTGATACGATCCTGGCGCAGATGGCAGCAGAAGTGCTGGATTGCGAACCGGATCAGATCGTAGTCTTTGGTGCGGATACGGATGCATCCCCGTATGATTCAGGATCTTATGCATCTTCTACCACGTATGTTACCGGTATGGCAACACAGAATGCTGCAATGGAACTTCGCGAAAATATGATGAAGATCGGAGCGGAACTATTAGGCTGTACATTAGATGAAGTAGAATTTGACGGAGAAAAGGTATACCTGGTGGATGGAGACCAATCTGTCAGCCTTGCAGATATTGCAGTGAAATCGCAGGTGAATAACAGAATCCCGGTGGATGTGACGGCAACTTATTCATCGCCAGTATCTCCGCCACCCTATATGGTCGGCATGGCAGAGATCGAGCTGGATAAAGAGACCGGAAGTGTGAAGATCCTGGATTATGATGCAGTGGTTGACTGCGGAATTCCGGTTAATCCCAATCTGGCAAGAGTACAGACAGAGGGTGGCATTGGTCAGGGAATCGGTATGGTACTCTATGAAAATGTTACCTACAATGCCAATGGTAAGATCACAGAAGGCGATTTTATGCAGTATAAGATCCCGACCAGACAGGATGTAGGAAATATTCATGTGGAATTCGAGACCAGTTATGAGCCATCGGGGCCGTTTGGTGTGAAATCAATCGGTGAGATCGTTATCAATACACCGGCACCGGCACTGGCACATGCAATTTATCGTGCAACCGGTGTGTGGCACAGAACAGTACCGTTCACTCCGGAGAAGATCCTTATGGGAATGCTGGATCCGGACTGGAAAGAAACTGATCACAGGGTAAAGGATTAAATGATACAGGCAATTTATATGGCGGCTGGTAACAGCCGCCGTTTTGGAAGTAATAAGCTGTTGTTCCCATGGAAGGGGAAGACCATGTACCGCCACGGGCTGGATCTGCTGCTGGAATTGAAAAAAGAAATGAAAGAGCAGTTATCTGTGATCGTTGTAACACAGTATCCTGAGATTCTGGAAGAGGTGCAGAAGCTGCCGGAAGCATCTGAAGTACAGGTTGTTTTTTGTAAAGAGAGCCATCTGGGAGCATCGTATACGATCAAGGCGGGAATAGCTGCCATGCAGAAGCAGGCGACATATCTTCTTTTTATGGTGGCGGATCAGCCGGAACTTTCCAAAGAAAGTGTCAGGTGTCTTATGAAGGCATCCGGGGTGTTGGATACCGGTTCAGACTGCGAAACAGAAAAAGACCAACCAGAAACATTATCACTTTGTTGTCATGGGATTCCGGGGAATCCCTGCATGTTCCATGAATCCCTGATTCCAGAACTTCTGCAGCTGACAGGGGATCAGGGCGGACGAAAAGTTCTGAAGCAGCATACATGTCGATATGTGGAGATCGAAGATGAAAAAGAACTGATGGATATAGACGTTCCTGTATATTGAAAATGGTGGCACGAAGTCACAGCCTGTGCCTGCGACCTTTTAGATATAAGAATGAAGGATAAGTGAAAAAGTGAGTCGTGAGCCAGTGAATCGTGTAGTGAGCCGGGTAAAATAAAAAAGTTGAAAATAGTGTTGACAAATATACTTCCAGGTGGTACTATAGTCGAGCTGGCTGAGAGAACAGCTGGTAACACACAGGCAGTCAATCACATAACAACAAACAGCTTTGAAAAAAGTTAAAAAAGTTGTTGACAAGATATGACAGAGTGTGATAAGATATCAGAGTTGCTGCTGAGGCAACGAGATAGAACATGAACCTTGATAATTAAATAGTGCTTTGAAAATCTTC